>JAFZNK010000128.1 GCA_017550965.1 Thermoguttaceae bacterium | reverse complement strand
GAGCAAGACGTTCCAAACGACCAAAGACGGTCAAACGCGTATTTCCGTCCAGGTTATGGAAGGGGACGCGCCGGATCCGACCGCGTGCGCGTTGCTTGGAAAGTGCCGCATCGTCGACCTGCCCGAAAACATGCCCAAAGGCACGCCCGTCGAAGTTACCTACTCCTTCGACAAGGCGGGTCGTATTTCCGTTTCCGCGCGTGAGAAACTCACGAACAAAGAAGCGAAAATCGAGATCGAACGCCGCGGCGTTCTGACCGAAGAAGAAGTCGAAAAATTCATCCGTCTGGCGGACGAATACTCGATCGAATGATCCGTCGATTCGCGGATTTTTAAAGCGGTTCCCTTAGCGCCGAACATATTGGCGTTAAGGGAATTATTGATATAAAGAACCCTGAAACGACCGGCGTTCGTCGGCGTTTGAATAATCTTTTTTCGCAGCGTTGAGGTGAAACAATGCGCGCTTTTCTCGCGACGGTCGTCGTAGGAATTCTCTTAGGTTTAGGGGCGGGGTACGCTATTGGCGAATTCCAGGCGTCCCTCCTGCCCTGGGATCGTTCCCTTGAAGTCAACAAAGGCGTGGCGCTCTCCCAAGTCGGTCAAGACTCGACGGGCGGACAGCCGGGGGGAGCCCAAAAACAGGAACGAAGAGGCAAGCAGCCTAAAGTCAAAGTCGGCGAATTTCTTTTCGATTTCGGCATTATTGAGAAGAATCCCTCGACGGAAAAAGGCGAGCACAAATTTTACATTGAAAACGTCGGCGACGCCGACATGACGCTCGCCGACGGCGGAAAAGGTTGCTTCTGCACCGAATTCACCATCTCCAAGGGCGTTCTCAGACCGGGCGAAAAAGCGACCGTTACCTTCACCTGGGACGGCGCGAGGTCGGGCGGCGTCTTCAATCAGGGGATCCGCGTCGTCACGAACGACCCCGACAGAAAAGAAGTCATGTTCTACGTCAAGGGGCTGTACACTTCTCCGATCGTCTGCGACGTCGGGGAGATCGTCTTCCACAACGCGTCCTCGACTCAAGACTCCTCGCGAGCTTTTAGAATCATGGGCTTTGAAAAGAACGCGGACGACTCGCCCTTCCCGTTGGAAATTGAATCGATCGAAGTTACCGACCCCGAGCATTTTGAGGTGACGATCAACAAAGACGACGTCGCCAATTTGACCGACGAAGATCGCAAGAGCAGGCTTTACCAGGAGACGACGAACCTGTTCCAGGGCCTTGTTACGATGAAGCCGGGCATGCCGCAGGGCGCGTTCCAGGAAATGATCAGACTGCGAACGAACAGCCCTCAAATGCCGATTGTGGAAATCTCACTTTCCGGTCAGATTACCGGCAACGCCGTTAAAGTCAACGGCGCGCTTTACGACGAAAAGTCCACCGGCGTGCTCCGCGTCGACAACGTTCAGCAATCGGTCGGCAAAAAGACGAATATCCGCATGACGATCTTCGACAAAATCCACGCCGACGAAAACACGGTCAAAGTCAAGAGCGTGCGGCCCGACTGGATCAAAGTCAGCTTGACGTATCCGCCCGAGGAACTTCAAAAGACGTCCCCGATCCGGCTCGTCGAAGCGGAAATTGAAATCCCGGCAAATTCGCCGCAGGGCGCGTTCATGGGCCCGGAAAAAGAACAGCTTGGAGAGGTCGTCTTCTCGATCGGAAACACGGAAGAATCGAGTCAGGAAGTCGTCGTGCCGATCCGATTTGCGGTTACTCCGTGATCTTTCCGAACGCGCGGCGTTAAGCGCGTTACGCCTCTAAGAGAGAATTGGGACGCGGCGTTTGTTCGCGGCCCAATTCTCTTTTTTTACGCGCTTCCAAACGCAAAAGACGACGCGTTCTTTAAAAGCGTTTAAATTCCAAAAATTTGTCTCAAAGGCGAGGCGTAGGGGCTTTTAAACTGCGCGTTTGGCGGTAGAATTTAGGGTCGATCGGCGTATGCCGATCATATCGCGCGGGTCTGAGACGAACGCGTTTTTACGCGCGTCGCAACCCCTTGTAGTCCAATGATTTCGACGAACGTCGAGCCTATTCGTCGACGCGAACGGCGTCGACGCCTGATTTTTAACTGCGTACCTATGGAAAACTCCGATCAAAACGTCGTTCCTGAAAACGACGCCGCTCCCGTTGAGACGGCTCAACAACCGACTGTGGAAACTCAAACTCCTGCTCCCGTTGAAACGACCCAACAACCGACTGCGGAAGCTCAACCCTCCGCTCCCGCTGAAACGGCTCAACAACAGGCCGCGGAACCTCAAACCCCCGCGCCGTTGACCACTTACGAATCGATGAACAGCGACGCGCCCGTCGTAACCAACGACGTAATCGAGGAACGGCTCAAGAAAGCCGCGCCGCTGGGCGCCGTCCAGGAAGCCAATCGTCGCAAGCGCGAAAACGCCAAACCGAGCGGCGACGAAAACGCGGAGCAAAAAGAACGTCGTCCGCGCGAAAAGCGCGAGCGGCCCGAACGCGGCGAACGTAAAATCAGCGCGCCCAAACGCCCCGTCACCTCCGCCGTGCTTCCGAATCGGCGCGAAGGGCTCGGCGAACTCGAAGACGAATTCGCGGCGCTGTGCGAAGGTCAGGAGCTTGATTCGTTGATCGCCTCGAGCGTCGACGCAAACGTCGGCGGAGAAATGATTGAAGACGGTACGAAAGTCGAATGCCGCGTCGAAACGGTTACCAAAGACTCCGTGTTCGTCAACGTCGGCTCGACCGAACTCGGGCTTATTCCGCTCAAGCAATTCCCCGAAGACATGGTCCTGAGCGTCGGGCAGAAATTCGAAGGAATCGTCAATAAATTCAATTCGGAAGACGGATACTACGAAGTGTCTCTTCCTCTTGCGGCGGCGGAAGTCGGAGACTGGATGAGCCTTTCCAAAGGCGCGATCGTCGAAGCGCGCGTTACCGGCGTCAATAAGGGCGGGCTTGAAGTTGAAGTCGGGCGTCTGCGCGGTTTTCTGCCCGCGGGCCAAGTCCAAATCGTCTCGTTCGATCTTGCCAACGCCGAACAATTTATCGGCGAAGTTTGGAAATGCGTCGTTACCGAAGTCAATCCGGAACGCCGCAATTTGGTCGTCAGCCGACGCAAACTCATCGAAATGGAACGCGCCGAACTGCGCGAAAAAACGATCGCCGAGCTCGAAGTCGGCCAGACGCGCGAAGGAACCGTTCGCAAGCTCATCGAAGTCGGAGCGTTTGTCGATCTTGGAGGCGTCGACGGTTTCATTCACGTTTCCCAAATGGGTTGGGGCCGAATCAACAAGCCCGAAGACGTTGTGAAAGTCGGCGATAAAGTCAAGGTGACGATTTTGAAAATCGACCTCGAGCGCAACCGTATTTCGCTGTCGTTGCGCGACTCCGCCGCCGACCCGTGGTTCACCGTCGAATCCGAATATAAAGTCGGCGACGTCGTGCGCGGCAAAGTGACCAAGCTCATGGACTTCGGCGCGTTCGTCGAACTCCCCAACGGCCTTGAAGGGCTCGTTCACATCAGCGAAATCGCCTATCAGCGCATCAACAAAGTTTCCGACGCGCTCACGGTCGGCGACGTCCTCGACGTCAAGATCCTTTCGGTCGACCCCGGCAAGAAAAAGATCAGCCTCTCGATCAAGAAGACGCAAGAGGATCCGCGCGTGAAAGAGCGCGAAGAAGCGCAGGCGAAAGCCGACGCGGAAGCCGCGCAGGCGGAAGACGAGGCGAAACGCAAAGAGGAAGCCGCGTTGGCGGAAGTTCGGGAAAAAATCGGCAAACTGCAGTCGAAGAAACCGCTCAAAGGCGGGCTTGGCCGTCAGGACGATTCCGACAAATTCGGTCTGCACTTCTAAGTCAACCGTTCTTCGTTAGTTAACGCGCGCCCAATCGGAACGAATTCTCTTCCGCTTGGGCGCGTTTTTTGTACGCGACACGCGTTGAGCAAACAACTATTCGTCTTTTTAGAGCGCTTCAATGTCTCGATCCCCCGTTTACCTGACCCCGGAAGAGCTGGAAAAAGAATGTCGGTTCGAACGACTGCGCCGATCCGGTCCCGGCGGTCAAAATCGCAACAAAGTCGAAACGGCGGTTCGATTCTATCATCTGCCCTCGGGCTTAGTCGGAGAGGCGTCGGAACGACGTTATCAGGGGGAGAATCGTAAAATCGCGCTCGAGCGGCTGAGAATTGAACTCGCGCTTTCAATTCGGGACGTTCCCGATCTGGAAATTGACGAGCGCGGAGCCGCGAAACTCCCGCAAGACTTCGTCCAAAGAGCGCGCTGGTTCGCGCGTCTGCAGGGAGACAAAATACGCGTCGCGACGTCAAATTTCGACTACGCGATCCTCGTCGCCGAATTCTTCGACGTCTACGCCGCGACGAAAGAAAATCTCGCCCTAACCGCCGAACTCCTTCAAACGACGCCGAGTCAAATCGTCAAATTCCTCGCCGAAACGCCAAAGACGCTCGAAAAGCTCAACGCTATGCGTGTAAAACAAGGATTAACGAGACTTAAAGGATAGCGGCGCGAAACTTAAGGTCCTTTAAAACGTAACTCTATAGAGCAAATTCGTTTTGAAACGTTTCCGAACAGGCGCGCGTCGACGTCCGTTCAAAAATCCGAAGCCGCTTGCAAAAACGTTTTCAAATCGTTACAATGGGAATCGAAAGCAACTAAACGCCGGGACGCGACGTCGAAGGCGCAACCATAGCAAATTGAGGAAGAACTTATGGCGATTCGAGTAATATGCCCAGGGTGTATGACTTCGTTTGAAGTCGACGATCGTTTTGCGGGTAAGAAAGGGCCGTGCCCAAAGTGCGGTCATATTATCGAAATCCCGAAGGAAAAGCTGATCATTCACGCGCCCGACACGATCACGGACGGGGGCAAGACGAAGGCGGCGGCTCATACGGGTCACGACGCCCGACCGATCGCGGCGAAACGCATCATCTACACGGGCAAGCAGATCTTCTGGGGCGTGATGGGCGCTCTCGGCGCGATGGCGCTGACGTATCTTGTGGGCGCGTCGGGGCTGACTTTCGCCGCTAAGATCTACGGAGCGATCGCCGTCTTTCTCATCGCGTTTCCCATCGCGGAGTTCGGCTACACGCTCATTCGCGACGAAAACGACCTGGAAATGTTCCTCGGCAACGAACGTCATTGGCGTTCGTTCTACACGGCGCTGGTCTTCGGCGCGTCGTGGCTCGTTTTTGAAGCGTTCGCTTACTACCTCAACGCGACGGGGCCCATGACCTGTCTCTACCTGCTCGTATGCGGAGCGATCGGCGCTATCGGCGCGCTGATCTTTTTCGACTGCAACTACGGCAAAGCGCTTCTCGTTTACGCGCTCTTCGCCGTCGCCGCGATCGTCGGACGCGGACTCCTCTTTGAACACGGCTGGATCTGGCAGTCGAACGTCGCCGCTTCCAGAGCTCCGGCGAACGTCGACCTTGGCCCCGCGCGCATGAACGGCGCGACAAAAAGCCAGTCCGCCGAACAAATCGTCGAGAACAAACGCGCTATTCAGGAAACCGCCGACGAGAGAAAAGCCGCCGCGAAGAAGAAAGACGCCGGAACGGCAAGCTCGTCCGCCGAAGACGCCGACGAAGCCCAACCCAAACCCAGACTCCGACGAGGCCGCCGTCGCTAGACGCGGCGCCTCGATTGTTCCGTCATTCCGTCCGCGCGACGAACGAACGCTATAAAGCGATTCTTCGTCGCGCGTTTTGTTTCTGTTTTTTCAAAAAATCGAGGAACTCTTTCCCTGAAAACACTTCTCAAGTTCCAGTTTTGCCTATATTGCCAAATTTTCCTAAGATAAACTTTACTAAAATAGCCGCAATAGCCGCAAGACGGTTTGAATAGCTCCAACAGGGTTGTATAATAGGGCCTCGGAGAGCGGCGGACGCGCGACGCGCGCGGAGCGCCGCTCGAGCCCCTTGTCGCTTTTCGGGTGGGGCGCGCACAACACAAGACACTAATAGAAAGAAAGAGAACGCACAAATGAAACAAGAGTATTACGTCGACGGCGTCGGTCAAATCCATTTCGCGGGCAACATGGTTCGTTTTGATTTCGTCACGCTTCAACCGGGAGCCGACGGGGCCGCCCCCACTCCGGAAAACTGCTTCCGCGTCATTATGCCGCCGCAAGGTTTCTTGGCCGCGTTCAACAGCATGCAGCAACTCATCGACAAGCTCGTCGACGCCGGCGTTCTCCGCAAGAACGAAAACGCCAAATGAGTTAAGCCGGGTCGTCCGGAACGGCTCTGACGAAAACGTATGAAAAAGACCTCGTCGACATTGTTCGGCGAGGTCTTTTGTTTTCCCGGTCGCGACGCGCTCGCGCGAGAACTCAGTCGAGGAAATCGCCCTCTTTAAGCAAACGCGGCACGTACTCTTCGGTCATATAGCTGATGCTTCGGCTCACGAGCGCTTCGACTTCAAGTTTGAACCCGTTGCGCAACATCAACTCGATTTCTTTTTGCCAGTCTTTTTTATGAACGAACCACGGATAGTCGGCGATCTGCTTGGCGCGCTTGCGGTCGACGTCGTTAAGCGAGATTTTCACGCCCTCGGAAAGTCCGCAGCGCTCGAAATCGCGACTGCGCACCCCGATGAACTTCGCGTCGGGCGTCGCCATGCGCTCCGATTCGTACGCGAGATTGATCGAGCCCTGTTTAATAACCGAATAGATGTAATACCCCCAGGGGTCGTTATCTAAGAGGCAGTAGATCGGCAGCCCGAGTTCGTTGTGAAGACGGTTGAGCAGTCGACGCACGCCGCGCGGCGGCTGACCGTTTCCGTGCGTCAAAACGCAGTTGTGTTTCTTCCAGAACTTGTCTTCGTTAAACCGTTGCCAGACGGTGTTTTTTTCGACGTGCAGCACGAATTTCGCTTTGCACTCTTTGAACTGAATCACCGACGGTTCGACGATCGACGGGATCGCGTACCCGCCCGACCCCATGCGCGAGCAGTCGATTTCGTCCCCGCTGTCGACGATCTTGATATTCCCGACCATGTCGCCGCGCTTGTCCGCGAAAAGATGAAGCTCTTCGCGAAGCGATTCGAGCAGAACTTCGCAGTCTTCGATGATCGGGTCGCACTCGCCCTGGTCGTGGAACGTCGGCTCTTTGCTCGGCTTAATGTCGTGCTTGAGCATGTAGTACAGACCACGAATGCTCGTCGTCTTGCCCATTTCGATGAGGCGTTTCGCGCCCGAGGCGACGAGCGTCGTCTGCATAAAGCTCTTCGCCTGCGACAAGTTGAACAACTCGCGGCTCGTCGTCTTCGAGCCCATCTGCAACACGCGTTTCTCTTCGTTAAACGACACGTTGCCCAGAGAACGCGCCGGTATCGCGAGCGCGGGGTCGGAGTCCTGCTCGACAAGCGTCGTTATTTTGGAAGCGAGTCCGTAAATGCTCCCAAGCGTTCGTTCGTCTTGCGGAGAAAGCGTAACGGGGCCCGTTGCGTCGTCAAAAAAGCCGCCCGTCGATTTCCTGCGCGATTTCGCCATAAGTCTGTCCTGTTCTGATTGATCAAAGTTTGCGACGAACGAGTCAAAACGACGCGTCCGCTCTTAGAAAGCATAACGTTTTAACGAAATTCGACAAGTCCCAAACGTCGTTTTCCCGCGCTCAAACGGCGTTCTTCTCGCCGTAAGAGCCAAATTTCTTCAAAAAACGAAAAAAACGTTGCTTTTGAAAGAAACGCGACGTATAATCGACGCAAGTTGCGAAAGCGCCGCGCTTTTCATACGCGCGTTGAAAGCGTTGAAAAAACGATTCCTCACAGGAGCGTCCAATGAAAAGAACTTCCGTTCCAACCGCGCGTCCCAAACGCAAGGGGACCGCGCCTCTCGAAACGCTAGCCGTAGCGACGATCAACGTTATGCTGATCTGTCTTCTCATTCCTTCGATAAACAACGCGCGTGAAGCGGCGCGGCGCATGCGATGCACGAACAACCTCAAGCAAATCGCGCTCGCGCTTCACAACTACCGCGACGCCAACGGAGTCTTTCCGGCGCTTGCGACGACGTTCGACAACTATGATTACGAACAGCCGGAACATTGCCCGACGATCGGAATCAACATCGTCGTCATGCCGTATATCGAATCGAACTCTATATACTATCAATTCACGGAGGAAGCGAAGACCGTCAAGCCGGGTTCGTCGTACCTTCGCGGCGCCGGACCGGGCGGGAGGTCGGCGTGGACGCTTCAGAAGCCGTTGAACTGTTTCGTCTGCCCGGCGGACAAGAACTCGAAACGAATTGAAAATAAAAGCTTTCCCATGAGCAAATCGAACCTCGTCTACTGCGTCGGCGACTCGCCCCGTTCATGTTGCCATAACGACCAATGGGAGCCGTACGAGCGCAATAAAACGTCGTCGCGCGGCATGTTTCGCGTTCAGGAATGGCGTCCGCTCGACTTCGCCGTCGACGGAACGAGCGAGACGGTCGCGATTTCCGAATGTTGCGCCGGGGACAATTTCGAACCGAACGTCAAAGGCGGGCTCGGCGTCGTTCCGCAACTCTCCCCCAACGAACGAGCCGAAGCCGTCAACCTTGGAAACTGCCTGACTTACGCCGTTCGTCCCGACGATCCCAAACTCCTCCGAACGCCCTCGAATACGTGGCGCGGAACCCATTGGCCCGACGGTCGGCCCGCAAGCTCCGGATTCTCCTGCAATCTTCCCCCGAACGCCCCCGCGTGCGTTGAATCCAACGACTTCCCGTGGATCGCCGGCGGAGCCCAAAGCTATCACCCCGGAGGCGTCAACGTCGCCATGCTCGACGGTTCGGTTCGTTTCGTCGCCAATACGATCGACGTCGGCGATTTAAGCGCCGATCAGGTCGTCTCCGGAAAGAGCCCTTACGGAGTCTGGGGCGCGATGGGCTCGCCCAACGACGGCGAAAAGGCGGCCGACGTCGGCGACGATATTTAACGCGAACGTTTTTTCTCAAAAAAGAAAAAATTTTTTCGTAAAAGTTGACTTTGCTTTAATCGATTATTATCATTATTCACAGTCGACGTCTTTTCACGCGACTGTGAAATTTTGTTTATTGCCAACTGTTGACAATCCCGACGCTACGCTCTGTTATCAGAAAGGCCAAGAAATGCGCAACATCTTAAGTTGGAGGGGCGCGAGTCGTAAGGGCTTTACGCTCGTCGAACTCCTCGTCGTCATCGCCATTATCGGCATTTTAATCGGGCTGCTTCTTCCCGCCGTTCAGGCGGCGCGCGAAGCGGCCAGGCGCATGCAATGCACCAACAACCTCAAGCAAGTGGTTCTGGCGATTCAGAACTATCACGACGTCAACGGAACCTGCCCGCCTCTGGCGACGACGTACAACAACTACGCGTTCGCGTGGCCGGACTACTGCCTGTCAACGGGCGTAAAGATCTTCCTGCTTCCGTTCATGGAACAAAACGCGATCTACTCTCAATTCGACGCAGATTCGAAGATCGTCAGCTACGGTCAGTCGTACGCTCACGGCAGCGGTCCCGGCGGCGGCGCGTCGTGGTGTTATCAGGTCAAGATTCCCACGTTCATTTGTCCGTCCGACGGCAAAGCCAACGGCATGGACAACAAAGACACGACCCCTTACACGACCATGGGCAAGTCGAACGTCGTCTTCTGCGTCGGCGACTCGCCGCGAACCTGTTGCTATCTCGACAAGTGGGACTCCCGCGACCGCAACCGCACCTCTTCGCGCGGCATGTTCCGCATTCAGCAGTGGCGGACGCTCGCGTTCGCCGTCGACGGCACGAGCAACACGATCGCGATCTCCGAATGCTGCTCCGGCGACAACTTTGAACCGGACGTTAAAGGCGGCCTAGGCGTCGTTTCGCAAATCTCGCCCAACGGGCACGGCGGCGACGTCAACGTCGGCAACTGCCTCGTCTACGGCGTGCGCGCCGACAACCCGCGCATCCTCCAAACCCCGTCGAACACCTGGCGCGGAACCCATTGGCCCGACTGCCGCGCTCCGAGCGCCGCCTTCTCGACCAACCTGCCCCCGAACTCCCCCGCGTGCATTTGGGACAACGGCACCCCGTGGATCGCCGGCGGCGCCCAAAGCTATCACTCCGGCGGCGTCAACGTCGGCATGCTCGACGGCTCGATTCGTTTCGTTTCCGACACGATCAACACGGGCAATTTGAACGCGGACCAGGTTCTCTCGGGTCCGAGCCCGTTCGGCGTCTGGGGCGCGATGGGTTCGCCCAACGGCGGCGAATCCGTAAGCAACTGATCCCGGCGGTTTTAAATTGAAACTTTCAATCGCCGTTCTGGTTTCGGAACGGCGTCATTTTTTTGACGAATTGCCATGAAAAAAATAGTTATCGCAACGCTGTGCGTCCTGCTCGCCGTCGCGTCGACGTCCTGCAAAAAAGAAAAACGTCCGGACGGCATGCCGGATATCTATCCGTGCTCGCTGAAAATCGTCCAGGATTCCGCGCCCCTTGCCGACGCGCAAGTCTCGATCGTCTCAAGCGATCCGCAAATCATGCGCTTCCCCTGCGGAGGCAACACCGACGCTAACGGAATCGTCGAGCTCAAGACGATGGGGTTCAAAGGCGCTCCGGCGGGGTCTTTTAAAGTCGTCGTTTCGAAAATCGAAGCGACCAATCGCCCGTCAAGTTATGAAGAGGCGCAACAACTTCAGGAACAGGGAGCCAAAGAGGAGAGTTTCGACCTGGTCGACCGCAAATACGCCGACGCGTCGACGACCCCCCTCTCGATCGAAGTCCAGAAGTCCAACTCCGCGCCGATTGAACTCGACGTCGGCGAAGCCGTCCGTATTTCGCGCGAAGATTTAATGCGTTAATTCGTAATATCAACCAGTTTAACAACATTTCCTGCCATAAAGAAAGATCAACGATGAACAACCTCAACAGAAGATCGTTTTTGAACGCCAGCATCATGGGCGCGCTCGGTTCCTTCGCGGCGACCTCTTACGTCGCGGGCCAGGACAAACCGAACGTCCAGGGTTTCGACCAAACGGAAACGGAAATCGACAAATCCAAAGCCTGGCAGCCTGTTAGCGACAGAAAGATTCGCGTCGGCATCGCCGGATTCGGCGCGTGTCAGTTTGGCGCCCAGTTCGGATTCCAAAGTCACCCGAACGTCGACGTCGGCGCCGTCACCGACCTTATCCCCGAACGTCGCGACGGACTCGCTCAGGCGTGCCGCTGCGAAAAGACGTACGATTCGCTCGAAGAAATGGTCAAAGACGACAATATCGAAGCGGTCTTCGTCGCCACCGACGCCCCGCACCACGTCGACCACGTCGTCGCCGCCATGAAAGCCGGAAAACACGCCTGCTCCGCCGTCCCGGCCTTCTGGGGCGGAACTCCCGAACAGGCGGACCTGCTCTACGAAACGGTCAAGTCGACCGGCTTGAAATACGGGCTGTTCGAAACGAGCGCGTTCCACGACGACGTCTACGCCGCGCGAACGATCTACGGAGCCGGCGGGTTCGGCGAAATCGTCTATATGGAAGGCGAGTATCTCCACTACGCTCCGGTTTCGACGCCGTCGTTCAACAACTGGCGCGTCGGCATGCCCGTCATGTGGTACCCGACTCACGCGTCCGGATACTACACCTGCGTCACCTTCGGCAGCATGACCGAAGTGAGCGCGATGGGCAAGCCGAGCACGAACTTCTACCGTCAGCCGGAAAACAACGCCTACGGCAACTGCTACGGCACCGAAGTCGGTTTGTTCCGCACCTCCGAAGGAGGCATGGCGCGCATTCTCGTGAGTTTCGACACCCCCGGATGGAGCGGCGAAGTCGGACGCATGCGCGGTCAACTCGCTTCGTACGCCGAGCAGAGCAAATACTGCGGCGCGGTCGAAGAATCCAAAGCGATCGTCGACAAACTCAATCTTCTTAAGCCCGCGCTTCCGCCGAGCGTCGATTCCGGCGGGCACGGCGGCTCGCACGGCCACCTGATGAACAACTTCGTCGAAGCGATTCTCAAAGACGAACAGCCGCTCGTCAACGTCGCCTGCGCGCTCAACACGACGATGTGCGGCGTGATCGCGCACCAGTCGGTTCTCAAAGACGGCGAACTCATGAAGATCCCGCAATACAAGATGTGGGACTAAGCTTCTCGCTTTGACGAATCCCAATCGTCCGCAACAAAGACGCCGGCGCCGAATTCTTTGGACGCCGGCGTCTTTTTATGTTGTCAAATCGCTAAAAGATGGTAACATATGGCCGGGGACGTAGGCGGGGCGCTTCGGCGCGACGGCTTCTATCAGCGACAGGACGACACAACGATGCTCGAACAAATTCAAAACGTTCTTTTACAATATGTCGGTCTAATCAACGTCTATTTGAGCGACTATATCCTCGTTTTCCTGCTCGTTGGAATCGGCTTGTGGACAACGGTTAAAACGCGTTTCGTTCAAGTGCGCTGTTTCGGCGAAAGCTTTCGAAAAGTCTTTGGCGATTTCAGTTTGAGCGGAAAGAAACACGAATCGGGGATGAGTTCCTTTCAGGCGCTCGCGACCGCCGTCGCCGCGCAGGTGGGAACCGGCTGTATCGTCGGCGCGGCGGGGGCGATTCTCACGGGCGGCCCCGGCTCCATTTTCTGGATGTGGGTCATCTCCTTTTTCGGCATGGCGACCAACTACGCGGAAGCGACGCTCGCGCAAAAAACGCGAATCGTCGACGAGGACGGAACCGTCAAAGGAGGACCGGTCTACTATATCCGCTACCGATTCAAAGGCGCGTTTGGCAAATTCCTCGCCTGTTTTTTTGCAATCGTCGCGTTTTTGGAACTTGGACTTCTCGGCTCCATGGTTCAATCGAACTCGATCGCCGAGTGTTTTCGAACGGCGTTTGGCGTTCCGACCTGGATCGTTGGAATCGTTCTCGTCGTCCTTTGCGGATTCGTCTTTCTGGGGGGCGTCAAACGTCTGGCCGCCGTCGTCGAAAAAATCGTGCCCGTTATGGCGACGATTTTTCTTCTCGGCGCGCTGGTCGTCTTGATCGTTAATTTTCGGCATATCCCCGCGACGTTTGCCATGATCTTTAAGTACGCGTTTGTTCCTCAGGCGATTATCGGGGGAGGCTTTGGATCGGCGCTCAAAATCGCCGTCTCGCAGGGCGCGAAACGCGGGCTGTTCTCCAACGAGGCGGGGCTTGGCTCGACGCCGCACGCGCACGCGCACGCGAACGTTGAGAAACCGCACGATCAGGGCTGCGTCGCGATGTTCGGCGTCTTCGTCGACTCGTTCGTCATTCTGACGATCTGCGCGCTTGTGATTATCAGCGCGACCTACGTCCCCGGCGGGATACTTGAAAACGGCTACGTCGGAGAGGTTACGCAAACTGTTTCCAAGACTAATCTTGCGCAATTCGCGTTTAGTTCCGTCATGGGAAAAACAATCGGGACGAAATTCGTCGCCGTCTGTCTGCTTTTCTTCGCCTTCTCGACGATGTTAAGTTGGAATTTGTTCGGCAAAATCAACTCGATCTACCTGTTCGGCAAAAAGTTTACGCCGATTTACTCGACGATCGCGCTGGTCTTCGTCTTCGTGGGATGCGTAACGTCCAACGATCTCGTCTGGGAAATCGCGGACATGCTCAACAACCTCATGGCTCTGCCCAACGCGATCGCGCTCTTCGCTCTCACAAGCGTCGTCGTCCAATGCGCGGGCGTTAAGAAAAAGTAGACGTCGGACGCGGCGTTTGGCTCCGACGGACGCCGACAAAAAAATCCCCCGTCGAAGCGAAAAACGTCGACGGGGGATTTTCTATTTAATCGGACGCCCGAACGCTCTGATTCTCAGTTCGAGAACGAGCATTTCGGATTGATCTTCTTGAACTCTTCTTTCGCGGCTTCGACTTCGGGGCTCGTGTCGCCCATCTTCGTGCCTTTGACGTAAATTTTACGCAACGTCTTGATATTGGCGAGTTTCTTCATCCCCTCGAGGGTAAGGCCGCCGTTTTCGCGAAGGTCGAGCGTTTCAAGATTTTGCAATTTGCAAATCTCGTCGATCGACGCGTCGGAAAGTTCGCCGACCGACGCGCGAATCGTCAGGGACTTCAGATTCGGCATGTTCGCGGCGATCGTCTTGACGACTTCGTCGTTGCTCGCCATCGAGAAGAAGTAGAGAGACTCGACGTCTTTCCAGGCCGCGCAAACCGCCAGAAGAGCGTCCGCGTCGACGCTGCTCAATTCGGAAAGTTCGACGTTGCGAAGCGAGGTCATGTCTTTAAGCGCCAAAACCCCTTCGCTCGACACGTTCAGGTCGCGAAGTTCGAGACGCTCGAGTTTCATGCCGGCGATCTGCTTGACGCCCTCGTCGTCAAACGCCTTGCTGCGGAAAACGCGCAACCCGGTCAGCGCGGGGAACTTGACAAGCGACTCGGCGCAGGCGTTGTCGATCGGGCAGTCCTGGAATTCGACGAACTTCAGATTCGGAGCGGCGACAAGGTATTCGACGCCGGCGTCCGTGATGAGGAATCGGAAGTAAAGTTCTTCGAGCGTCGGCATTTCGGAGAGATAGCGGCAGGACGAATCGTCGACGCCGGTGCACGCGCGAAGGTCGACGACTTTGATCGTCTTGGAAGCGGCGATCCGTTTAGCGGCAAGGCTGTTGAAACTGTTGTAGTACGCCAGGATCTTTTCAAGTTTGGGCATCGAGGCGACGGCTTCGAGGTCTTTGTTTTTGAGCTGAAGGTCGCGGCGAATGTCAAGAGACGTCAGCTCGGGATAGGTCGCGAGCATGTTGAGCGTTTCGACCGTTATGCTCGAGTTTTGAATCGTCACGGACTTGACCTTTTTAAGATCTTTAAATTCGGCGAGATATTCGTCGGTAAAGTTCGAGCCGAGGAACGTGATCGACTCAAGATCGAGCAGACGTCCGAACAATTTCATGTCGTCGAGCGTGGCGTCCGCCGATTCGACGGTTATCCCCGTAATCGCGCCGTTTTTCGCCGTCTTGACGGTTCCGCGAAGCTCGGCGACGCGATTCTTGGCCGCGGCGATGTCTTCTTTGCTCGCGAGCGCGGGCTCGACCTGAGGAGCGGCGGGCTGCGGCGCGGCCGCCTGAGGCGCGGCGGGACGAGCGACCGTCTTCGGATGCGTTTCGTCGTACTTCTGCGCAAGAATATCGATATTGGGATCGACGGCGACCGCCGGCTGTTCCATCGTCTGGTCCGACGTGTCTAACGCCGTGGGAGCGATTTGGTCTCTTTGGTAAGTGATAATCGTCCCAGGAGGAACCGTGTTCGAGCCGCAGCCGCTAATGAGCGCGACGCAACCAGCGAGGAAAATCGCGCTCGTCGTTTTCGTCAAATATTTCATCTCGATAAAACTCCTGTTATGTCGTCGCGCGACGCCGTCGCTGTCAAGGCCGACCTGACGTCAGACCGACCGTCACGCGCGCTCTTTCTTTCTCTTAACCGCCGATTTTTCAAGCGTTAATTACTCGCGGCGCTCGACCGCGAAAAACAACGACTCGACGATAAAACGGCGTATTGTGGATTATACCAAATTTTGTCGCGATGAAAAGAGACGAACGTAAAAACATTCCTCTCATTCTCCCTATTTTGTTTATTTTTAACTACTGTTGAGAACTATATGAGAATTATAGCGATTATTCCAAAAATACCGCTACAACGCCGCGTCGATCTTCGCGCGAAGTTCCGACTCGTCGACGTCGCGAACGAGAAATTTCTTTTGACCGGACAATTCGCCCGTCGTCAATTCAAGTTGAGATTTGCGCAATTTCAGCGCTTTGGCGAGAAATTCGACGATCGCCTTGTTCGCCTTGCCCTTCTCCGCGATTTGCGTGACGCAGACTTTGAGCGCCCCGTCCTGAAAACCGCGCAACTCGTTGCGCCCCGCGCCCGGCTGAGCCTTCACCGGCAAGACGATCCCTTCGGCGCGAACTTCCAAATCAAGAGACGACGACGCGCCGGAAGAAACGCCGTTCGGCGTCGGTTCTTTTGATTTCGACTTGCTCATAAGGTCGGCCCAAACTGTGAAACTAACGCAAAAAAATGTAAAAAAAAGAAGAATTTTCAAAAAACGCTTGCAATCGACTTTTAAAGGCAATATACTTTACAAGTCGGTCGCGTCCTCTGAACTCGCGCGCGTTTTTTACGGCGTTTAGTATACGCCGGTCGCCGTCGGCGTCAACGGGCGAAAGTCGAGCGCGAAAAGAGGAACGACGTAAACGTAAACTGTAAACGCGCCGCGTTTCGCGCAATTGCGGCGTCGCAGGAAAGGACGTCTATGCAAAGAAGAGACATGTTAAAGGCGTTAGTCGGCGGAGTCGCCGGCGTCGGCCTTGCGGAATTTTCCGGCGAAGCGGTCGCCAGATCCGAATCCGTTTTTGTAAACGAAGAACCTGTCCAAAAGTTAAGCAAAGGATACGAAATGAAAAAATACACCAACGCTGATTTCTACAAAGACGGCGTTTTCCAGGAAGCCGTCGCGTTCGAAGCCTTCTACGACATGTTTGAGAGAATGGGCTATCAGCTGAGCGATTCGCTCCGCGCCAACCCGAACTTCTGGGTCGCCGACTTTGGTCTTGGCGATTTCGAAAACGTCGGCATGGGCGGCATCTTCTTCTTCAACGACAAAGAATTCCGTTATTTCGGGCACGACATCTACCTCCTTCCCGGCCAGATGATTCCCGAACACCGTCACGTCGCCGCCGAAGGTCTTCCGGCCAAGCACGAATCGTGGCAAGTTCGTATCGGCAGCATCTTCAACTTCTCCGAAGGGGGCGATCCGAACGATCCGCAGGCGCTCGCGCGCATTCCCAAGAGCCAGCTCGACGCTAAAGCGATCAACTGCTACAACTTCAAGTACATGCAAGTCGGCGATCAGGACCGCCTTGGCAAGCTCGAAGCTCCTCACTTCATGATCGGCGGAAGCGAAGGCGCCGTCGTTACCGAATACGCCTGCTATCACAGCCAGGACGGGTTGAAGTTCACCAATCCGAAAGCTCACGCGTGATTTTAACGCTTGATTCGCGTCTTGCGGAACGGAAAGAAAAAATTCCGTTCCGCTTTTTCATGTATGTTTTTCTACCTAAGCAAAAAGGATTGACGTTATGTTGAAGCCCGGTCTCCGTTACAGCCACATTGGCATACCGGTCAAAGATCGCGATCTCCCGATCTATCTTGAAGCGTGCAAAGTTCATATCAACGACTTCAACGACCATCCGTACGCCGTCGAATGGCTCAAGTTCGAAGAAGGAAGTCCTTTCCCGGAAATCCTCCAAAAACAAGCGCATATCGCTTACGAGTGCGACGATCTCGAAGAAGCGATGAAAGGTCTTAAAGTCTTAGTCGAACCGTTTGACGCCGCGCCGGGCCTCAAATGCGCGTTCGTCGAAGCCGACGGCCTGGGAATCGAATTGATGCAGCGCTTCTAGTCGCCGATTCGTTTCGCTTTTCAGCGCTCGTCCAAAAACAAGACGCCGCCGGAATCCTCGCGTGGATCCCGGCGGCGTCTTTTGTTGCCGACTCGCGTCGACGCGCTATTTTCTTTCGACGAGCTTGTTGTCGATCAGCCGCGTCGATCCGATCCGCACCGCTTCGAGAATGACGACGCTTCCGGCGATTCGCTCCATCGCGCCCAGCGTGTCCGGGTCGCCGATATGCAGGTAATCGATCTTCGCGCTCGGAGCGGTCGCGATAATCTCGCGCATCGCGTCCAGAACGACCGACGCGTCGCGCTCCCCCCCTTTGATCAATTCTTCGGCTTTGTCGAGCGACTTGCTCAACACGAGCGCCTGTCGGCGTTCGTCGTCGGAGAGATAGCGGTTCCGACTGCTCATGGCGAGCCCGTCGCGTTCGCGAATAATCGGCCGCATCGCGATTTGCGTCGGAACGTTCAGGTCGGCGACCATTTTCTTGACGACGCAGACCTGCTGATAGTCTTTTTGGCCGAAGTACGCGACGTCCGCGCGCGTGATGTTGAACAATTTCAGCACGACGGTGCAAACGCCGTCAAAGTGCGTCGGACGAAACGCCCCTTCGAGAGTTTTCGTAACGCCCCCGACGTGAACGTTCGCCTCAAATCCGCGCGGATACATCTGCGCGGGCGAGGGCGCGAAAATGAAGTCGGATCCGATTTGAGACAAAAGCGTTATGTCGGCGTCAAGATTGCGCGGGTACTGCTCGTAATCCTCGCCGGGCGCGAATTGCGTCGGGTTGACGAAATCGGAAACGACCGTGACGTCGCATTCGTTCTTCGACGCGATCGCCAAACTCAGATGCCCGAGGTGCAGCGCGCCCATCGTCGGAACAAGCCCGATCTTCTTGCCTTGAGCGCGAAGTTCGTCGATTCGCACGCTCATTTCGGCGGGATCGGTGATAAGATACGGTTTGAGTTCCTCTTCTGCCATCGTTAATCTCCGTACGGCGTTGTCTATTCTTATTCTAAATGCCGGCGAAACGCCCGGTTGCGTTCGCTGAAATCAAAAGTCGAACAAGCGGCGCCGGGCGTCGGACTCGTCGTCGGCGTCGTATCCGAATTCAATGTCGTTCGCTTCGACGCCGATATGACGCAACCCTTTTCTGGTCAACCGTCTTCCTCGCGGGGTGCGCACGAGCAGCTCGCTTCGAAGCAGGAACGGCTCGACTTCGTCGACGATCGAGTCGGGCGCGACGTTCATCGTATGCGCGACCGCTTCGACCCCGACCGGGCCGCCCTGAAAAACGCGCCAAATCGTCTCGAGAACTTTGCGGTCTTGCGCGTCGAGCCCAAGTTCGTCGATTCCCTGCATGCGCAACGCGTCTTGCGCGACGCTTTGCGTGACGACTCCGTTCGCGCGCGCGTCGGCGTAGTCGCGAACCCAGCGAAGACGGTTGTTTGCCAGACGCGGCGTTCCGCGACTGCGAAGCGCGATCTCGTACGCCGCCTTGTCGTCGACTTCCATATGAAGTTTCTTCGCGTTGCGTCGCACGATCTCCGCAAGTTCGTCGACCGAATAGAAGTCCAGGTGCTCGCGCATCTGGAATCGGTCGCGAAGCGGCGCGGAAATCAACCCTGTGCGCGTCGTCGCCCCGATGAGCGTGAACGGCTTGAGCGGAATGTTAAGCGTGCGCGCGTTGACGCCCTCCCCCATGGCGACGTCGATTCGAAAATCTTCCATCGCCGGGTAGAGGAACTCCTCGACAGTTTTCTGCATGCGGTGAATTTCGTCGATAAAGAGAACCGACCCTTCCTGGGCGTTGGTCAAATACGGCACAATGTCTTTGGGCGCGCGCATCGTCGCGCCGTTGGCGATTTGAAAATCGACGCCAAGTTCGCGCGGTATGCACGTCGCAAACGTCGTCTTGCCCAATCCCGGAGGACCGTCGAACAAAATATGCCCGAGCGTTTCCCCGCGCTTCTGCGCCGCTTTGACCGCTATTTCCACGCGTTCGTAAACGTCGCGCTGACCGACCATGTCGAACATGCGCGTCGGGCGCAGCAGAAGATCGTCTTCTTTGCCGTCGCGAGTCGCGTCGCGAAAAGAATCGACGTAACCCGGCTCGTCGCGCTCGTAAGAATCGTCGTCGTTTTGATCGTCGTCGGAACTCGTAAAGATCGCTTGTTTTGACATCGTTTTCCCTGAAAGTGTTGACGCCTCGCGCTAAAAATCAGCGATTGTTCAAATAGATCGCCTGAATCAAATCGCCGGAGTCTTTGAACTTCTTGCGGCTTCCTTCGACGACCGACTCGATCATGCGGCGCGCTTCCGCTTCGCTGTGGCCGAGACTCACCAGCGCTTCAAACGTTTCCGTAACGACGTCCGGCTCTTGCGAAGCGCCGTCCGCGCACGCCGCGTCCCCCGGCCGCGCGACCATCAGCGCGAACTTCGGAACTTTGCGGCGCAACTTCGCGACGATCCGCTCCGCGGTCGCCGGCCCCACGCCCGGAAGTTGCGAAAGAAACTTGACGTCCTGCTCTTCGATCGCCGCGGCGATTTCACGCACCGGACGAACCATTGCGCGAAGCGCTTTCTTCGAACCGACTCCGTCGACGCTGCAAAACAATTCGAAAAATTCGCGCTCGATTTCGGTAAGGAACCCGATCAATCTCGGCGTCATTCTTCCCTGTTGCGGATTGCCGTCGATATAGTCGATCGTATGAAGCGAAACGTCGTTTCCAATCTCGCTTTGCAACTGACGGCGCGTAAATTCGGGCACAAACGTCTCGTATTGAAAAGCGCCCGCCTCGATAATCGCGCGCTCGTCGAAAAGCGCGACCAATTTTCCGGTGATTTTAACGATCATCAGTCTTCCTTGAACTTACGAAAACATATAAAAACCGCGACTTGCGTTCGTCCGTCGACGTCATTCGGCGAGCAGGCCGTAGTCGACGAGCAGACGACGCAACTTTTCCGTCGGAGCCGATTCGAGTTCCGTCATCGGCAGACGCATTTCGCCGGAGTCGCGCCCCAAAAGCTGCATCGCCTTCTTCACCGGAATCGGGTTCGTCGCCAGCGAGAGCGTCCCGCAGCTCAGCGGCAGGAGCTTTTGGTGCAGCGCGCGCGCTTCGTCGAGATTTCCGGCGTTCATTGCCGCGCACAACGCGACCACGTCCTTCGGCGCGAAATTCCCGACCACCGACACGACCCCGCGCGCGCCAAGCGCCATGAACGGAAGCGTCAGGCTGTCGTCTCCCGAAAGAACCGTAAGATCCGTCGCGGCGATAATACGCGACGCGGAATCCATCGAGCCGGTCGCGTCTTTGACCATCGCGATGTTGTCGAATTCGGCGAGTCGGATAATCGTGTCCGCGTCGATCGCCTTGCCCGTCCGGCCCGGAACGTTATAGACGCAGATCGGAACGCCGACCGCCTGCGCGATCGCTTTGAAATGCTGATAAAAACCTTCCTGAGTCGGCTTGTTGTAGTACGGACCGATGACCAGCAGCGCGTCCGCGCCGACCGATTCGGCGTATTTCGAAAGCGAGAGAGCTTCGGCGGTGCTGTTTGAGCCGGTTCCCGCGAGGACTTTGACGCGTCCGGCGGCAAATTCGACCGTCTTCTTAATGACTTCGTGCTGCTCTTCGTGCGTGAGCGTCGGAGACTCGCCCGTCGTTCCGGTCGGCGACACGGCGGTCGTTCCGGCGGCGACTTGAAATTCGACCTGCTCCTGAAGAGCGTCGAAATCGATTTTCCCTTCCTTAAAGGGCGTGATCATCGCAACGGTCAACCCGGAAAAATCGTCGGCGCGCGTTTTCATGGTACTGTTCCTCAATTGCTTACAGGCTAAGTAGTTGCTTAAAGAATAACTAACGTCCGTTCATGCGGCGTCGGCCCCGCTTCGTTTGACGTGTCAAAGCGCGCCGGGCCCCAGCTCTCATTATAGCGCCTTTTTAGAATTTAGCGACGCCTTTTCGGCGTCTATTTTTTTAGCCCCCGACGCGGTTGGTAGTTTCGTCCGAAACAGCCGGTCTCGCGGCGATTCTTTTTTTCAACCCCCTTGAAGCGCCGCGTCGCGTCCGATAAAATGACAGATTGAACGAATAGTTTCCGTTCGACTTGTCATTTTTTTAACCGTAAAAATACGCAAGGGCGCTACGCGATAGCGCGACGTAATGGCAATTTTTGACAACGTAAACAACAAGTTGATCGACGATCTCAAAAAGGAGATCAAACCGGGCGCAAAATTATCGATAGCGGCGGCCTGTTTTTCGATCTACGCGTTTCAGGCGCTTAAAGAAGAACTCGAACAAATCGACGAGTTGCGCTTTATCTTTACGTCCCCGACTTTTGTTTCCGATCAGGAACACAAAGAACTGCGCGAATTTTACATTCCCCGACTTAATCGCGAACGTTCTCTTTACGGGGACGAATTTGAAGTTCGGCTCAAGAACGAACTGACGCAACGCGCCGTCGCGCGGGAATGCGCCGGATGGATTCGTCAAAAGGTTAAATTTCGTTCAAACCGTTCGAAAGAAGAGGTTTCCGGCTTTATTCTCGCCGACGACTCTCTTTACGAACCGATTCGGGACTTTACAACCGTCGAGTTGGGTCTCGAACGAGGAAACAACCTCTTCAAGCGCGTTCACAAATTGGGCGCGGAGGTCGCCAGAGACTATTTGGACGAATTCGACAGGCTTTGGGAAGACAAACGCCGACTTCAGGACGTAACGGCCGAGGTCGTCGAAAAAATCGAGGCGGCGTACAAAGAAAACCCGCCGGAATTCATTTATTTCGTCGCGCTCTACAACATTTTTCACGAGTTTATCGCGGATATCAACAACTCGGACGCGTTGCCTAACGAAGCGCTCGGTTTTAAAGAATCCGCGATCTGGAAGACGCTTTACAATTTCCAACGCGACGCGGCGCTCGCCGTCATCAACAAGTTGGAACGCTACAACGGGTGCGTCTTGGCGGACAGCGTCGGCCTGGGCAAAACGTTCACCGCGCTCGCCGTCATGAAATACTATCAGACGCGCAATAAAGACGTCCTGGTTCTTTGCCCGAAAAAACTTGCGCAGAACTGGACGACGTTCAAGAGCAATTACGTCAACAACCCGATCGCGTCGGACAAGTTGCGCTACGAAGTCCTCTTTCACACCGATTTGTCGCGATCAAGCGGCTTGTCCAACGGGGTCGATCTCGAACTGCTCAACTGGGGCGCGTTCGACCTGATCGTGATCGACGAATCGCATAACTTCCGCAACGGACCCGCTTATATCGGCGGCGACGAACGGCGCGACAATCGCTACGGCGTCCTGATGAACAAGATCATTCGCTCCGGCGTAAAGACAAAAGTCCTCATGCTCTCGGCGACGCCCGTCAACAACCGCTTCAACGACCTGCGCAATCAGCTTGCGCTCGCCTACGAGGGAGAAGCTCAAAATATCGACGGCAAATTGGGGCTGTCGCGTTCGATCAACGATATTTTCCGAAACGCGCAAAGCGTCTTCAACGCGTGGAGCAAACTGGACGTCTCCGAACGCACGACCGAAAAATTGCTCGGCATGCTCAACTTCGACTTTTTCGAGGTGCTCGACGCCGTGACGATCGCGCGCTCGCGCAAACATATCGAACGCTATTACGACACGTCCGATATTGGAACGTTCCCTGAACGACTCGCGCCGATTTCGCGTTCCCCCGAATTGACCGATCTCAAAAACGCGCTTGATTATTCGGAAATTTTCGAGCGACTCTCCAATCTGTCGCTGGCGGTCTACACGCCGACTCATTTTATTCACGAAAGCAAAAAGAAGAAATACGCCGACGTCCTCGGCGACGAAAAGAAGACCGCCAACCTCACGCAGGAAAACCGCGAATTGGGGCTCCGGCGCATTATGGCGATCAACTTGATGAAACGAATGGAAAGCTCCGTCCATTCGTTTGGTTTAACGCTTCGACGCGTTTTAGAAACGTGCAAAACCTATATTGATATCGTTCAACAGTTTAAAACGACGGGGCACGCGACGGTCGTCGGAAAAGACATGGCCCTCGAAACGTCCGACTGGGACGACGACGATCTTGAATCGTCCGAATTCGTCATCGGCAGAAAAGTCAAGATCGAACTCGAGGACATGGATTATCTGAGGTGGCTGCAATACTTAGAATACGATCGTAAGATTCTCCAAACCCTTCTCGACGCGATCAAGCCGATCGACGCTATTCACGATTCCAAGTTGCGGGAACTGCTCGATATAATCGCCCATAAGATCGAGAATCCGATCAATCCGGGCAATAAAAAGCTGCTCGTCTTCACGGCGTTCGCCGACACGGCGGATTATCTCTACAAACACGTTTCCGAATACGTCAAAAAGAATTACGGACTCGACGCGGCGGTCGTTTCCGGAACCGACTGTCGAACGACTCTTCCCAAATTCAAAGCGGACGTCAACAACGTTCTGACGGCGTTCTCGCCAATTTCCAAAAATCGCGCCGCAGTCGCGTCGATCGCCGATCGCGATATCGACGTGTTGATCGCGACCGACTGTATTTCCGAAGGTCAGAACCTTCAGGACTGCGACTATCTCGTCAATTACGATATTCACTGGAACCCCGTGCGCATTATTCAGCGATTCGGACGCGTCGATCGTATCGGAAGTAAAAACTCCTGCGTTCAACTTGTTAACTTCTGGCCAAACGTTTCGCTCGACGAATATATCGATTTGCGCAACAAGGTCGAAACGCGCATGAAAATCGTCGATCTCGCGGCGACGGGGGACGACAACGTCATCAGTCCGGAAAATATCGAACTTGAATACCGCAAGGCGCAACTGCAACGGCTGCAAAAGGAAGTCGTCGACCTCGAAGAAATGAACAACGGCGTGTCGATTCTCGATCTTGGCCTGAACGATTTTCGCATGGATTTGGTCGAATACTTCAAGTCAAACCCCGGCGTCGAAAACGCGCCGCTGGGCATGCACGCCGTCGCGAGAGCCAACGACGCGGCGCCTCCGGGCGTCGTCTACGTGTTGAGGAACAGAACCGATTCGGTCAATATCGATCGGAAGAACCGTCTGCACCCCTTCTACCTCGTTTACGTCGACAACGAGGGGGGAGTCGTGTGCGACTGCTTTTCGCCGAAGGAAATCCTCGACAAAACGCGCCTGTTATGCAAAGGCAAGACGGAACCGATCGCGGAGCTTTACCGCGCGTTCAATAAGGAGACGAACGACGGGCGGAAAATGAACAAATACTCCGAACTTCTCGGCGAGGCGATCAAGTCGATCGTTCAAAAGAAAGACGAGTCGTTCGCCCGGAGCGTTTTTCGACCCGGCGTTACGGCGCCTCCGTCGGAAATCAAGGGGCTCGACGACTTCGAACTCGTCTGTTTTCTGGTCGTGAGGTAACGCGCGATGCTGAAACTCCCCGAAAAGACGATCCTCGGCCAAACAATGCCGAAAAAAATGATTTACGAACAACTCGACGCGAGCGCGGCGCTGAAACGTCGGTTCGTCGAACAGATCGAACGAATTGTCTTTCAAAACAGAATCGCGGAAGACTCCGTCAATATCGCGCCCGGCGTTCGCGTGGAAGAAATCGACGTCTTTGAAATCGAGTTGCGCGGACAAAACCTTGACGAAGAGATCGTTCGCCAAATCGACAAAGCGATCCCGCGTCCGATCCTGTTTCTTCTGAAATACGAAGGACTTGTTCAGGCGTGGATCAGCTATAAGGAAATAAAAATCGTTCCGTCGAAGGGGACGGCGAAAGTCAATCAGATCGCGTTCTATAAAACCGAATGGGTCGAGCCGGAAAAGCTTCCTTGCAAAATGGTTGGGTTCGATCTGGACGCCGTCTACGACAATTTCGTTCTTCAGGTCGCCGGGGACGCGTTGCGGCGCGACGCGTCCCAAACCGTCGCCGAATCGGTCGACTCGCAGAAAAAACGAGCGAAGATTCAAAAGAGAATCGACGCGCTCGAAAACAGAATTCGCAAAGAGCCGCAATTCAATCGGCAAATGGAGATGAGCGACGAAGTGAAACGCCTGAAAAGGAGCTGGAAGAACTAAACTGAGAAGCCCCGAAACAACGACGCGCCAAAACGCAAAATCTCGCAAACAACGCGACGCGTCGACACGAAATTGGAGCCGCAAGCAGAAGGCGGGCGCGTCCGCCGTATGCTGCAGGCAACGTTGATCAACGCAACGCCAAAAAGTACTATGAAAAAGATCTTTTAATTTGCTAAAATCTATACCTTTCGGCAATAAGAATTAACGCGTAAATTTTCGAAAAACGGCTGTTTTTTGTCTAAAATATGATATAATTCTTGCCAAAAAGTCCAAAAAATGTGAATTTGTAAAATTAGTGTAGAGTGGGATGTGAATTACCAAAAGGTATACCTTTTGGCAATCCATAATCTATCCGACACGTCGACGTTACTTGTTAAAACAGAGAAGTTACAGAGTTGGAAAGATTGCCGAAATGGAACGCGAAACGAACGTTGAAAAGATGAGAATGGAATCGGTCGATCTCATATCAAAGAACATTGAGAAAGTCGCCGAACTCTTTCCCGAATGCGTT
>JAFZNK010000012.1 GCA_017550965.1 Thermoguttaceae bacterium | reverse complement strand
TATTCGTTAATTTATTTCAAACGCGCCGTAATCTTGCGCCAAAACGACGTCCTAAGGGCGTCGATCGCGAAAGGCTCGTCTCGTTTCCCGTAGCGCCAAATGCGCAAAGGAGGAGCTTATGAGTCTCGTAGTTGTCTGTAAAAACGGTCATCGATTGCGAGCGCCCGATCGCAAGGCCGGAACGACCGGACGCTGTCCCACATGCGGCGTCGAGGTGCAAATTCCCAAATTGAACGCCGTTCCGACAGAATCTTCTATCCTTAGGATTTTAGGAGTCGGCGAGGAGCTGCGGCGCAATATGCAAGAGTACGACGAGCAGGAAGCGGCTAAGAACGCCGAAGCCGACGCTAATTCGCAAGAAGAGCAGACTCCGGGCAACTTCTTCCCCGATCCGCTCGACGGCATTGGCGAACCCGCGCCCCTCAAGGTTCACGATAAGAAAGTCTGTCCGCAATGCGATTGGGAAATAGACGCCGGTTTCAAGATTTGCCCGCACTGCAGGTACTACTTCATGAAGTAGAATTGCGTTGAATTCCAAAGAAATAAGCGCCGAAATCGAAAGGTTCTCGGCGCGTTTTTTATTGCCGCTGGGGCGTTGCGCATTGTTATTTCCGAACGGCGACGACGTAGTATCGCGTTGCGGGCAGCACGACGTTGAGCGCGCTGGAGCAGGGGAAGAAGAGATCGAACAGCTTAAAGCCGAGCCGGGACGGCGCCTTGTTCGGATCGCGTTTACGAAAGATTCGTTCGATTGCGCCGAAGGAACTGATCTCTTCAACGCGAAAACCCGCGCCTTCGAGTCGTTCGCGTATCTCGCGTTTCGAAAACCCGCGCCGTTCACCCTTTTCGCCGCGATTACTCTTGGACGGCGCGTGGAGAATCATAATGAGTTTTCCATTTGGACGAAGAGCGGCGCGCGCGTTTGCGAGCGCGTTTTCGTCGTCGAGCGGCAGTTCCGACGTGCGATTGAGGCAGACGACGGACTCGAACGCGCCCTGATCTTCAGGGGGCAAGACGTTCTGCGTTGTAAAGTCGAGTCGATAGACGTCGACGACGGCGTTGCCGTCGTAAGAGGCGCGTAGAAAGTTGTGGCGTCGCTCGCTCGATTCCGCGAGCGCGAGCCGTTCTCGTTGCGGAAGATAGCGCGAGACGGACCCGACCCCGGCGCCGACTTCCAACGTTGTCGATCCAAGATGCGGAATCGCGCGTTTAACGAGCGACTTGCGGTAGTTCTTCGCGTATTCCAAGCGTTGACGCGATTCCGAATCGGAGTCTTCGTCATAGAAGCTATCGTCGATGAACCAGTATTTCAGAATAATGCAGATCGCGCTCACGCCGTCTTTCCAGCCGATCTTTTTCCCTTCGGAATAGCGGCGCCCGTTGTAGCTAATCGGCACTTCGTAAACCGTCCATCCGCGTTTTGCTATCTTGGCGGTGATTTCCGGCTCGATTCCAAATCGATCGGAGCGTAATGGAATCGATTTGAGCGCGTCGGCGCGAAACGCCTTATAGCACGTCTCCATATCGGTGAGATCGAGCCCGGTCGTGAAATTCGAGAGGTGCGTGAGAAAGAGATTGCCGAGTTTGTGATGATACTGGAGCGTTTTGCGCGTCTCGCGCGTTGCAAATCGCGAACCGTAAACGACGTCGGCGCGACCGTCCAAGAGCGGCGCGAGCACGAGCCCGTATTCGTTGGGATTGTATTCGAGGTCGGCGTCTTGAATAATCGCGAAATCTCCCGACATTTCCTTAATCGCGCGCCGAATCGCCGCGCCCTT
>JAFZNK010000127.1 GCA_017550965.1 Thermoguttaceae bacterium | reverse complement strand
TGCGATTACGACGGAAACGGCGTAGCCGATTTGCTTGTCGGCGCTTCGGACGGAAACGTCTACCTCTATCGCGGCGTGAAATCTGCGTCGCTCAACGCCGACGGCGAGCCGGGCGGCGAGTTCTTCTGTTCCGTCGATTGGAGTTACGAGGGAAGAACACTGATCGTTACCACTACAGACGACGTCGTCAACAATGACGATTATCTCTCGCTACGAGAAGCGATTGCGAAAGCGCGAAACAAAGATACAATAACCTTCGCTGAACCCGGTTTGATTGTTCTTGTTGAAGGACAGCTGACAATATCCAAATCGATTACAATTGACGCTTCGACTGTATGGGATGCCCAAAATAACGCTCCCGGCGTTGTTGTCAGCGGAAACAATCAATCGCGTGTTTTATACGTCGATGGCGAGAACGTCGAGCTTATTGGAATCAAAGTTGTCGATGGTTCTGCCCAAGACGGGTACGGAGGCGGCGTTTATAACAAGGGCACTCTGTCGGTCAGGAACGTCGATTTTAAATCGAACGTTTCGCGTCTTGGCGGCGCAATTTACAATAAGGGAACGTTGACCGTTACGGGATCGGACTCTCGGGCGTGCTTGTTTATGGACAATGAAGCGATTGGAACCGTTGTCGACGGAGCCTATAAATACGGTTCTGGAGGCGGTCTCTACAACTCGTCAGGAAGCGCGTCTCTCGCTAACGTTTCTTTCTTAAACAACGCCGCATATAAATACGGCGGCGCCGTTTCCAACTTTGCCGAGCTTCAAGCGGAGAGTATCGTATGTCTATCGAACATAGCTGGCGCAGGGGGCGCGTTGCAAAACGCCGGAGTAGCGGTTGTCGCTAGCTTTGAGGCTAAACAGAATCAGGCGTTAGTTCGCGATCAGGCTCTCGTTGGCTTCGACTTTGGCGGCAACGGGGGCGCAATTTTCCAGTCGAACAAGTCAATGTCGGAAATCATATCGACGTTAAATTTGGTTGGTTCAACGTTTGAAAACAATCATGCTCAAAATGCCGGCGGCGCCGCAGATTTTTTAAGCGGGTCCGTTGTCTTCGAAGGTTTCAATGGTTTCTGTGCCAACGTTGCCGACGTTGTTGGCGGCGCGCTAGTCGTCGTTGGCGACATTGAGTTTGACGGCGCGACGTTTGCGTTTGAAAAAGAAAACGAGTCGAATACGAATTACGCTCCGTTTGGCTCAACGGTCGCGGCGACTTCTGACGCCGATTCGCTTAAAGAAAGTTTCTTCGGAACTGTTGACCTTAGCGCGCTTACAAACGGCGAACCTTATAATTTGTTTGACACGTTTATCCGCGCGCGAACAATTACAGACGAACTGGACACGTTGGCGCTCAATTTCGATTTCTTTGCAGGTACGACGGCAGAGTCGGTAACTTCTGTTACTGTTCTGCGTGTCGACAATGGCGAGTCGATAACGGTGGTCAAAGGAATTCCTACCGAGGGCCAAGTCAACAGTGTTACGCTTGGCGAATTGGGCGTGACCGAGAGCGCGTGGAATTCCGGCGACTCAATCGACGTTCATTACTATGTTAACGGTAACGCGGACTATAAGTTCAAATTGACGTTGACGAGAGCTATAAACGGTTCTATGATGGTTCAACGAATCGATATGGACGGACATGCCGCCGCCGGTTCTGTTGGATTTATTTTTAGAACGTTCGGTTATGAGCCTGTCTCATCATGGGTGATCGACTGGGACGAAAAAGATGAAGACGGCATAGCGTTCAAGTCGGAATATACGGGACTTGGGTATCTTTGGAATGCCTACCACATATACAAAGACGAAGGCGTGAAACACTCGCTGACGCTAACTGTTAAATACGCTAACGAAACAACTGACGTGTTCACACTGACCTGCGTTTCTCCGAAGAAAGAAACGGATAGCGGCGCAGTTCTTGACGAAGAGAACTGGTTTGGAGAATTCTTTGCCGACAAGGATTGGATCGAGGACTTGTTTGATTTGTGAGACGATATGGTTTCTAAATTGGTGTTTGCGTATTTTCTGTTTCGCTTTGCGCGGGATGCGTCGTAAGGGTTAAGGCGAGAATATGTCCATCGATTCGTCGCCAACCGTAATGTTTTTATCCGCCCCTATTGGGGCGGTTTTCTACCAATGGCGAGGTGCCGTCTCTCCACTGATGCCATGCCGTCAATGTCATTTGGCGTCGGTTGTTTTAACTCTTGGGGACGGCGTCTCAGGCTATTTTTCGTGGAACTTTAACGAAAAATCAATAAGCGTTATAATTCTTCTTTTCGATTTTTTAGACGTCTGGACGTAAAATTTTCTCTAATCGTCATAAAAAATGACGCAATTTTCTGTGAAAAGCGACAATTTGAATTAAAATATAAAACGACAAAGTGGGGGAGTATAGTTTTATTTTCCCAGTTAGGCGAGTTTTGACTCGTTTGGGGCTTGGTCCGTTATCACCCAGGAAATTTGAGAATAGAACCATGACGTCGCAAGGATTTCGATTTTTACATGCGTCTGATTTCCGTTTGGAACTTCCGGTCGACGGTCTCTTGGAACTGCCGGATCGCTACGGGAGCGCGGTGTTAGACGCTCCCCGACTTGCCGTCCAGCGCCTTTTTGACGCGGCGTTAAAAGAGAAAGTCGATTTTGTCGTCTTGAGCGGGGATCTTCTTTCTCCTCGCGACACGGGGCCCTGGGGCATGCTCTTCTTAATCGATCAGTTTACCCGGCTCCAGGCGGAACATATTCCCATCTACTGGGCGGCCGGTAAAAACGACTCGCCCGACGTCATGCCTTCGGCGTTTCGCTTCCCCGACAACGTTCATATCTTCCCCGTCGGGCAGATGGAAGAGCTGTTTTTCACGCGAGAAGGCGTCGCGGTCGCGCGTATCCTCGGCACGAGCTGGGGTAAGACGGGCATAACGCCGCGCGGGGGCGTCGACCCCGTCGAGGGCGCCGACGATCTGTATACGATCGGCGTGTTTAACGGCCGACTTCCCGTCGAGGCGCTTAAATCCGACTCCGTTCGCTATTGGGCTCTGGGAGGAACGCGCGTTCGCGAGACGATCTCGCGCAGTCCGAACATGGCGATTTACGCCGGTTCGACGCTCGCTCGTAATTTCTCGGAAACTGGCGATTTCGGGGCGTTGCTCGTCGAAGTGGGCGAGTCGGGACGGACGTCGACGACGACGATTCGCACGTCGCCTCTGCGCTGGTCGACGGAAACGCTCGTCGTTCGCGAAGACGAGACCGAAGACGAAATTCTTAACGAAGCGCGTTCGCGTCTCAAGGCGATTCAGGAGCGCGCCGTCGAAGCGGCGGCGTACACGGGCCAGTCGCTCGACGACGACGTTTGGTTTGTGTCGTGGCGCGTGGAGGCGGACGTCGCCGTCTTGCCCGTGTTGCGTTACGGGCCGTCGACGCAGACGATTCTCCGCGACCTTCGCACCGATTTTGCGAAAACCGCGCCCGTCATTTACGCGGTCGACCTGGAGCCGGTTCTTCCCGAACGCATGCCCGAGGAAATGTACGAACGACAAACGATCCTGGGCGACTACTTGCGCATGATTCGATACTACTGGGAGACGCCGGGCGAAGAAATCGACGTCGAAGCGTCCATGCCCGCCGAAATGCGCGATTGGGCGGCTCTTGTGCGCGCGAAACGCGAAATTGAAGCGCGCCGTCGCGTCGACGGAGAAAACGCCGATCTTGGCGACTTGCCGGCGCGCGTGGCGGCTCTTGAAGCGAAAGATTTTCGGCCCGAAATCGCCGCGCTTCTCGATTTGACGACGTCCGACCCTGCGACGGCCGGGTCCGAGTCGATCGACGACGCGACTCGCGCGACGGAACTTGCGTCGCGGCGTCGCGCGGCGTTGCTTGAAGCGGCGGCGTTGGACGTCGATTTGCTTTCGGAGACCGATTCGCCCGTCGCGCTTCTCAATGGGAACAACACGACGAAAACGCTTCCGAAAAAGAATCGCGCGGTGGCGTCAGAATTGCGCAACTTGCAAAAAAATCTAGACGGAAAGGAGATTGACTCGTGAAGATCACGTCTCTAAAGATCGAACGATTTGGCGTTTGGGAAGACCTCAATCTTCCGAAAATCTCCCGCGGCTTGAACGTGTTTTTTGGCCCGAACGAAGCGGGAAAAACGACGTTGATGCAGTTCATTCGGACCTGTCTCTACGGGGGCGGGGACGAAGAACGCGCCCGTTATATTCAGATGGCGCTCGACGGTCGCAAACGCCGCGCGACGAAATTCGATCCGAGCCTTAAACGGCTCGATCCGCGCCGCGTTGATCCCAACGCCGTTTCCGACGAAGAACGATCCGGCGTTCCCTCCGAGATTCGCCGTTTTTTGAATTTCAGCAAGAAGTCGGACACCGATTCGTTCCTTCCCGCCGACGCGCAAGCGAACGCTCAAAACGCCGCGCGTTCGTGGATCGGCGGTTCCGCGACGGTTTCGTCTGATTTCGGAGATCATCGACTTGAACGTCGTTACATTCGCCGCGACATGAACTATCACTCGGCGGTCGAACGCAAGGCGGGGTTCGTCGTTTCCGACGGTCTGCTCAATTGGAGCGGTCGGTTCTATTCGTTGCCGGGCCAAAAAATCGCCGAGTCGCTTGTCGTTACCGGTCCGGACGGAACGCGCGTCGGCGACTATCTGGCTAAATCGCTCACGTGCAACCTTGACGAATCGACGTACAACGGCGTCTTCGCCATCGGTCTGGACGAGTTGCAGAAGCTCGGCATGTTGAACGAGACGGAAGCCGCGCAGATGCTCTATCGCTTGAGCGTCGGCGTCGATCGCGGCTCGTTTGTGCAAGTCTTCCAGCAAATCGTCGCCGAGCGCAACGACCTGCTCGACGTTAAGGGCCGTCCGTCGATTTTAGACAACCTCATTGAAGAACGCGATCGTGCGCGTCTGAACGCGGGCGAATCGGCGGGCGCTCTTCGCGAATACGCGCGTCTCCTTGAGGAGCGTCGCGCGGTTCTCGAAGCGGTCAAGAGTTTGCAGGAACGGCTCGAAAAAGCGCAGTATCAAAAACAACTTCGCGATCTGGCGCTTCGCGTCGCGCCCACTTGGGACGAACGCGACGCCGCGCGCGCCGAATTGCTCGGCATGGGCGACGTTCCGAAAGTGGAGCAGAGCGCCGTCGACGAATGCTCCGCGCTTATTGACGCCGCGAACGTTACGCGCGCGAAGATTAAGGCGCTTAAGAAAGATTATCTCGCCAAGCGCGACGAACGCGACGCGATTGAAGTCGACCCGGTTCTCGACGAACTCGCGCCGCGCGTTTCGATTCTCGAAGACGACTTGCCGCGTCTGAGCGAGATCGACGAAAAAGTTGCGAAATTGCGCGATCAACTCGCCGATTTGAACACGAAACTCACCGAAGAGGACGCGCGCGTGCGCAGCGCCCGAGACGGCAAGATCATGTTGACGCAGTCGGCGCTCGACGCGATCAACGCGTCGATAGTCGCGAGCAACATGGCGCCGGAAGCGCAGTTGGCTCAAAGCGCGCAAAACGCCGCGACCAACGCTCCCAAAGACCCGATCGTCACGTTGCCGAACAAGCTGACGGAGACGGGCGTTCCGTTCAAGGAAATTGAAGATTTCAAGATCCCCGCGCGCGCGATGCGCAAACGCAGGATCCAACTGCAAAAGGCTCGCGAGGAATTCAATCAGGTCGGCGTGAAGCTCAACGAACTCGTCGCAAAACTCGAACAGGGCTTGACTTCGCGTCAACAAAAGAACCTTACCGAAGCGATCGAGCGCACGGGGGCGTTGGTTTCCGGCCTTCGCCGCCGCGTCGAGATCGAACACCGCGTTTCGGAGATGTCGGCGTATCGTAAGGAACTGGAGCGGCAGAACCGCTTGTTCGCCGAGAATCAGGCGATTGTCGGACCTCCGTTCTACGCGCTGTGCGCGGGCGCGTTTTTAGGCGCGCTCCTTTTCGCGTTCGCGTTGTTCCAGAAAGTCGACCTTGTTTTCGGTTTGCTCGGTTTGCTCGCGACGATTGGGTGCTTGTTCTACAAGACGACGGTCGAACGTCGCAATCGACTTAAGCTCGAAGACAATCAGCGTCGACTCGGCCTGTTGACCAAACAGCTCGAACAAGCTCAAGACGAAGTGAAGAAACTCGACGACAAGTTTCCCGCTTCGGTCGGCATGGCGTCGGCGACGCTCGACGCTCGACTTCAAAAAGCGAAGTCCGACCTGACGTTCTTCGAAGGTCTTGCGCCGGTCGAAGCGCAATGGCGCGAAGTCACGCGACAACATCGCGCGCTTGAATCGCGCGTCGCGCACGGCGAGGAGAGCTTGAAGAAAGCGCGCAAACGCTGGCGATCCTGGCTCCACAGCGCGTATTTGCCGACGACGTTGACCCCGACGCAAGTCCGCGATTTGCTCGCTCGCGTGGGAGTCGCCGAAGATTTGCGGCGCCAAATTGAAGCCGTTTGCACCGAGATCGAATACCTCGGCCGCGAGCGTCAGGGGATCGTCGACCGGTTTGACGCGGCGCTTGCGCTCGTCGACAAGTACGACATTAACGAGACCGCGCCCGCGCTTGTCACGCCGAAGTTGCGCGATTTGCTCGGCGAGCACGCCGACGTCCTGGAGACGCGCGCCGAGTTGCTCGACGAAATGAACGCGATTAAGAAAGAATGCCGCAAGACGTTGGCGTTGCGTCGCCGTCAGGTGCGCGAAGTGAGACGATTCCTCTCCGGCTACGGCGTTAAGTCGAAAGAAGAGCTTGTCGGCGCGGTCGATCGCTACTCGTTGTTCTTACGACGCGGCGCGAATCTGGGAGCGGTTCAACAGCGCCTCGACGCCGCGATCGCGGGGTTCTGTCCCGAGGAGGAGATCGGCGCGTTGCTGCTCGATCCGGAGACGCGCGAAGATTTGCCGACGACTATCGCCAATTTGGCGACGCGCATCGAGGCGTTCGACGCCGAATTGAAGGGCAAACTTGAGCTTTCCGGCCGACTCGGTCAACAGGCGGACGCGATCGCCGCGAAGACCGACTCGATCAAACAACGTTTCGACGCCGTTTCCGCCGACTTGCGTCTCGCGCGCATGGCCGAGCTTTGGCGGAGCAGGGCGGTCGCCGGCGAAATGATGGAAGACATTCGTCGCGCGTACGAAAAAGAACGTCAGCCGGAGACGCTACGAGAAGCGTCGCGGTACTTAAAGCGCCTGACGAACGGCATGTACGTGAATATTTGGACGCCGCTCGGCGAAGACGCGCTCTTTGTGGACGCGGCGAACGGCGAAACGCTCGACGTGGCGGCGCTCTCTCGCGGAACGCGCGAATTGCTCTTCATCGCGATTCGCCTGGCGCTCGTCGTTTCTTTCGAGAAACACGGAGTGCAGATGCCGCTCATTTGGGACGACGTTCTCGTCAACTTCGACTACAAGCGCGCCGCGACGGCCGCGAAGTTGCTCGTCGATTTTGCGAAAGCGGGGCGACAGATCTTCCTGTTCACGTGCCACGAGCACATTTGCCAGCTCTTCCTGAGACTCGGAACGCCCGTGTGCGTCTTGCCGACGCAAACCGATCCCGCCAAGCGCAAGTTCCGCGTTTTGACGCCGGTGAAGAAGTCGAGTTCGGATCTTTCGGTCGAGGGCGCTCTTCCCGACGAAGACGCGCCGAGCTTTGTCGAAGAGGCGTCGCATCCGACCGGAGACGCGTACGCGGTCGAGACGACGGACGTCGAGGAAACCGAAGTGCCCGAATACGTCGAATACACGATGACCGATGACGTCGATCGCGTCTCGGAGACGCTTGTTGAAGCGCGTCCCGTCGCCGTCGGGCAGGAAGAGACGCTCAAAGTGAGCGCCGCCGAGCCTTCGGGGCTTGAGGTCGCCGTCGAGTCCGAGCCTCGTTCGGAGGAGTCCGCCGACGTCTACGTCGAAAAGACCGACGACTCGAAAATGAACGTCGATTCGTTTGTCTATACGACGAGCGCCGAGGACAAAGTCGAGTATGTTCCGAAACGCAACGTTTCCGTCGAAAGCGAGCCCGCTCGACGTCAGACGCTTTCGGAGATCGGTTCGACGTTCTCGTCGAACGCGGCGTCAGACGGCGAATTTCGCGTCGTCGAGGGCGCGTCCCGCGACGAGCTGACGGAATCTCCTTTCGACGGAGAGGATCGCGTCGACTACATCGAAGTCGACCCGAACGAAGGAATGAGAATCGACGTCGAAGGCGATTGGAAGAACGTTTTGGGCGCGTTGAAAGGCGATTTTGACGACGAGTCGAAACAGCCGTTCAGCAGTTTCATGGTCTCGAACGTCGATTCAATCGTTTACGATCAAGCCCCTGAATTCGTAATGAACGACGACGAAGGGAACGACGAAGAAGAGTCGGAAGAAAGCGACGAGGACTCCGGGGAAGGAGAAGAATAACGCGCGGAAAAATACGCGCGGCCTGGCGTTAAGGTCGCTAAGTTAAAGAACGTCGGAATCGCGTTTTTGCGGTTCCGGCGTTTTTTTACAGGAACTTTCAACGACTCTCTCCTGTCAAAATCTAAGCGTCGATTTGGAGGCTTATTTTTTGTTAAAATAGGTCGTGTTTTTTAATTGTAGCGAATTAAAATTGTCGGATTCCCTTTTTTGAGAATTTGCCGATTTAGTCGGTTGTTGTTTTTATCGAATCCGAGCGTTATAATTAGCGACGCATGTAGAGTCGGAAATTGCGCTTTTTTTTGGTCGTGAAAAACGCTATATTATTTACGCGGCTTTATGCGGCCAGAGGACGGCGACGCGGGAACCGCCGGTAATTTCCAAGCCTTGTAAAAACCCTTTTTTAAAGGTTGCCAAGATGAATAGCAAACTTTTTCAACATTTGTTCGATCGAAAATCCCAGGAATCCTCGTCGAGGACGCGGCGGCTCGCGCTCGAATCGTTGGAAAATCGAGAAATGTTGAACGTCGATTGGAGCGGATTCGGTCCGGAAAAGACGACGACCTACGTTTCGCCCGAGGCGAGCTCGTGTTCCGTCGATCTTCCGTCGAACGTCGATTCTGTCTCCCTGGTCAATCTTGAAGGGGACGCGAAGTCGGAACTTGTGTCGATTGACAGTAAAGGAAAGGTAATTTCCGTCTACAAAGCTTCCTCCGTCGGAAAATACTCGTTGAAAACTGAACAAAAATTTGACGAACTTGACTCTTGGGGTATGCGTTCCTACGCGACGTTTGCCGATTTCAATAACGACGGTTTTCAGGAAATGCTCTTGTTGTCGAATACTGGCGTGACAATTAATGCGTCTGTATACTCGTGGAATAGCGCCAGTTCGAAATTCGTTCAAGGTTCGACGTATCAACTTGACGTTTCCCCTTTTATCGGTTCAAGTTCTATTTACGTTTTCGTGGAAATGAGCGGCGCGCTCCTTTCCAACGCCTCTGGCGGATATGACCTTGCTCTTCAAGTGACGACGTTGACGTCCGGTCCTCAGTTGACGACAACCGCCGTTTACTCAGGCGTGAACACGACCTCCTTTGGAACTGGACCGGTCGTTAAGAGCGCGATAAACGGCGAGATTCTCGGTTCGACTAAAATTGACGGTGAAAGTTACCTCCTCTTGAAGAAAGCGGATAACTCAGCAAATTACCTCGTTTTATCAAAAATTGGCGCGAAGACTGTTACTAGTACGACCTTTGATTTTGCCAACTATGGTTCGAAATTCGTTTTTAACAGCGTCGCAGAAAAAGACGGCTTTATCGTTGTCGGTTCGATTCTCGGCGGTTCGATGAAGAGTGGATTGGTCACGCTCAATTTAACGTCTGCGCTTGAGGACAACGTTACGGTCGACGCGACGACGCTTGGTCAGTGGATCGATTGCAATTCAATTTCACTTGGCCCCGCCGCGGTGATGAGCCTTGGAGACGTTGTCGGCGACGCCGATCCGGAACTCGTTATCGCGAACGACGAAGAAAACGCTTCAATTTTCTATCTTGGCGACGCGTCCACCGCGTACGGATACACTTTTACCGAATCGTCGCTGGTCGTTTCTTCTCCGGAGTATAACTCGGTTTACGTCGGCGATTACGACAACGACAATAAGAAAGAGGCGGTTTTAGTCGGCAACAACTATGTCTACGTCGGCGACGTCGATTCCACCGGCGCGTTGACGAATCTTACGGAAATGTGCAAGTTTTCTCAACCTGTTGAGAAAGCCGTGTTTGGCTACTTCGACGACGACCTTCTTCTCGACGTCGCCGTTCAGTTTAAGGCGAACGTCGGGTCCAGCTTGCAGGTTTATCGTCAGGTTTATAACGGGTCGTTCGTTCCGTTTACGACGACCGCGATTTCCGGCTCGTTTGTCGATTTGACCGTCAGCAAATTCACGCAGACGCAACGGGACGAAATCGCCGTTCTAAGCGCGTCTTATAAGAGTTCGGCGACTGTCTCTTCGGTAAACGTCTATAAATTGGATTCGACGAAAAATTCGCTTCTGAGCGTTATGGCCGTTTCGTACGAAGGCGCGGGAACCTCTATTGCAAGCGGCGAACTTTACGGCTCCGGCCGTTCGGATCTTGTCGTGACGAACACTTCCGCCGATACGATCACCGTGTTCCGCAACGGCGGCGCGTCGCTCGTAGCCGCGGGCGTTACGACCCGTTTCGACGGAACGAACGCCTGCTATCCAACGTCCTCTGCGATCGGCGATTTTAACGGCGACGGTCTCGCGGACCTTGCCGTGATGAACTCGTCGAGCGGTTCGAACGCGGCGGAAGTCGTCTATTATCTTCGTTCCGAGAGCGGACTGGGCTCCAAGCCGACCGGGCGCATTAAGATCAACAATACAATTACCACCGTCGACAACACCGCGATTGTCGGCAAACTTTTGGCCTGCGATCTTAACGGCGACGGTTTCTCCGACCTGACGTTTGTTCGTAAAGCGACTGACGGAAAAGCTTATGTAAGCTCTCTTATGGGAAACGGAGCCTCTTCCGTTTTTGACGCTCTTATGAATAAGACGATAACTTGCGATCCGTCCTCCTCTTACGGCGTCGCGCTCATGCCGGTCGACTCCGCGAATTCGTCCAAGGACTTTATTTGGGCGCAAGGCAAGAACTTCGCTGTTCTTTTGAACGGCGCCGAGAACGTTCCCGAAGCATACGTTCGTTACGTCTTGCAAAACGCGTCAGTTGCTGTCGGCGATTCTCTGGAGGCGGCGATTTCGACGCAGCCGACTTGGCTTGACGAATGGTCCTATTTCTATGTCGACGTCTGGGCGAAAGCGGATTCCGGTTCTGTCGCGTCTGTCTCCGGATCGTTCGGCTTTGATTCGTCGATATTTACGTTCTCCGAAGCCGTCGCGACGACGGGATATGCCGTTTCCGCTCAAAGCGAATCGGGAGTCGTTTCTTTAACCGCCAGCGGCTCCGGGACCGCGGACGCGCAAGGTTGGACCGTTGTGGCAAGACTGAAATTCTCGCCCGTTGAAAACGGCGGAATTGATCTTCACGACGACGGTAAAATCTTCTTCGTCGATCCCGGTTTCAGCGCCGGCGCGAGCGCGCAGAAAGTCAACGGTTCCGCCGTCGTTAACGCGGAAATTCCTACCGGCGTCGAAGTCTATCCGTTTGTGTTTGACTTAAACGACGACGGCGAAGTTGGGCTTGCGGACTTTACTTACTTTACCGCCGCTTATCCCGCGAGGCCTGTGTCAAACATGACCGAAGTGAAACATCGCGTTTTGGACGTGAACGGAGACGGCGAATACCAATTGACAGATTATACCTACGCGTTGGCGTCGTATCCGATGGACTGGAGACACGGCAGAGACTATTCGTATCAAGATAAGCCGGTCGCGACGGCGGCGAGTTCCGCGCTTTTGGAAATGGCGATTCTGGACGAAGACGAAGTCGACTTCTTTGCCGACGATCTCGATTTAGAGGCGATTGCGGAAGATATTGTCGCCGGCGATTCTCGCGGCGTCGAACAGCGCGTCGCGTCGACCGATCAAGCGGCGGAGCGTCCCGTCTTCTACGGGCCTCTTACCAAGGCGGACGCGTTTAAATTTGATTTGGGATTGGAACTCGAAACGGAATTTTAATTAGCGCGTCGCGTTAGTTCCTAAACGCAAAACGCCGCCGAGCGTTGAGTTCGGCGGCGTTTTTTTTCAGGCGTTTCAGACTCTGCGGAGCGGTTACTCTTTCTTTTCTTCATCGGACGTCGGGATCTTTTCCATGAAGATGACGTTTCCCGCGTCGTTATGCCAGACGTTGGTCATGAAATTTCGAATGAGGAAAAGCCCTCTTCCGCTGATTTTTCCAATATTTTCTTCCGCGGTAGGATCCGGAGCGTCTTCTTGTCGAAAGCCGAGGCCTTCGTCGGAGACCGACGCGTAGAATCGTGAGTCGCCAATTTCCATCGACAGACCGATTTTTTTCGATTTGTCGCGTTTGTTTCCGTGTTCGACGGCGTTTTCTAACGCTTCGGACAACGCCAACCGCACGGCAAATTGATCGGCGGGGGACCAACCCCTGGCCTCAAGTTCGTCGATAGCGGCGTCGACGCGCTGTTCGCCCGATCCGGAAACGCTGGGCAACGAAGCGTCTAATTTCCAAACTTGTGTTGAATCTACGTCGCTAGGCATGGAACGTACTCCTCTCAACGACGGCGCGCGAATCAGTCGGCGCGCCAGTTCGTTTTCGCTTGACGGTTAGAGTCAGAGGAGCGCGCGTTGCGCCTCGCGTTCGGACGGCGTGATACGGAAGATCGAGTCAAGTTTGGTAATCTTAAAGACCTCCATATTGTTCTCGCTAATGTTGCAGAGGAAGAGCGCGATCTTCTTTTGTTCCGTCTTTTGTTTGAGCGAGATGAGCGCGCGCAACGCGGAGGAGGACATGAATCGAACGTTTCTAAAACTCAAAATGACGCGTTCTTGAGAGAGAAACTTTTCAATCGCCGTAGTAATTTCGTCTTTCCACGCTTGAATTGTCAGCTCGTCGTTTAATTTTGAATCTAAACATTCGACGACCGCGGCGTTTCCGACGTATTGAATCATAACGTGTGCAACAGAATCGCTCATTGATTTTATCCTTATTGCCGACCTTTTCTGTCGGCGCTGGGCGCGTTTAACGCGCTATGGAACTAGTTTATTCCGAACAGCCCAAACCGCCGCTTGCGTGCGATCGCTTACGTCGAGCTTTCGGAGGATGTTTTGTACGTGTTCTTTTACCGTGTCCAAGCTCAATTGGAGCGAAGACGCTATTTCTTTATTGCTCAGCCCCGTCGCGATATGCCGAAGAACTTGCGTTTCCCGTTCCGTCATCGGGTTGAGCGGATCGACGGCGCGTCTGCGCAAATGGGCGGAGGCTCTTCGGAGTTCTCCGGCGTTTGCCCCAAAAGCCTCGATTCGATCCGGCGCTTCGACAAGCGCGTCGTAATCTTCGTACGTCGGACTGTATTCGCTCGTCGCGATACTGCGAACGACGCGCAACAATTCCGCGCGCGGCGTCGACTTGAGCAGGTAGGAGTCCGCCCCCGACGCCAGCGCGCGCGCTAGGAACGGCTGTCGCTCTTCCGACGTGAAAAAGACGATTCGTTTATCGAAGCGTTCGGCGCGCAACGTCGCGACGACGTCGAAGCCCGATCGGTCCTGGAAACGAACGTCGAGCAGAAGCGCGTCGGGCCAGACTGCGAGTGTCTTTTCGATCGCCTGTTCCGCCGTTTGAGCTTCGTCGACTATTTGGACGTCGACGTCGGCGAAGAAAGAAAAAAGCCCCGCGCGAACCACGGGCTGCGGATCGGCTACGATAAGGCGAATTGGCATGAGCTTTTTCTTTCAACGTCTAATTATTGAGTCGCAAAACGGAGACGCGCGCGCGACCCCCAATGCGACAAACCTATTTTACCAGCCAATTTTGGGCGCGTCAAGTTTTTTTTAGCGCCAACGCCAATTTCGACGAGAAACGCCTCGTTTTCTTCTGAAACGGGACGTCGGCTCGTCGACAAAAAACGCCGAACGCGTTCGCCAAAGTGGGAAACGCGTTCGGCGCGACGTCGGTCGATAGAACGGAGGTCGTCGGTTACTTTTCCGGATCGATATTGTAGATCTGTCCGTTGTAATTGAGCGTAACCGGCTCGGTGAACACAAGATACTGCGAGAAGTTTTGTCCGTTCTCCGCAATCGTCTTGAAATACTCGTCGCTGAATTGCGAGAGGACGATCGGTTTTTGCGACTGTTCCATTTTTTCGTCGATCGACGCGTCGACCCAACGGCCGTCTTTCAAATAGAACGTCTTTCCGGCGATATTTCTCATCGTTTCTCGCGGGGAGCGCGTCGCCCCGTCGTCGGAGGCAACCTGTCTGACCGCCGAACTGCTGAACGACAGACGCGGCGCGGCCGCTTTTTGCGCAAGCGAACGACTTCCGGACGCCGACATGCCTATGCCGCCTCCCATGCCGCCCATGCCGCCGCCCATTCCGCCCGCGGGCGCGGCGGACATGGCGACCGCCTCTTCCGCCGCGTCGTCCATCGTCGCGTCGAGACTTTGTTGCGCTCGGAAACTCTGTTTGAGCGAACGTTGCGCGAAACCGGACGAGTTGGACGTGTTCGACGCCATCGCGTCGAAGTTGGAGGCGGCGAGTCTGTTGTTGGACGCGTCGTTCAGGGCGACGGAGTCGTCGGCGAGGAACGACGTGTACGGCGTGAGAATGCCGTGTTCTTTGGCGAGTTTAAGCAGTTCGTCCATAAGCTCCTGATTCATGCCGTTGAGGTCGAGCTGGTCGATAATCTCGCCGACGCGCCGCGCCGCCCAGAGACGTTCGACGTAAGCGTAGGAAGAATCGGAACTTTTTTCGATCAGGGACCCGTCGAAGTCGAATTGAACGTCTTTGTCGCCGATTTTGCCTTTGGCGGAGATCGTAATATCGCCCCACGCGGAATAACGGCCGACAAGAACGATTTGTTCGCCCGCGAAGACGTCCGTCGGTCCGGACGGATAGACGAGGTTCGTGAAGTATTTTTTGTCCGGCTCGTTTTTCATCGCGAATTCAAAGGAGACTTCGGAGAAGATCGGATCTTCAATATGTCCGTACAACTTCGAAACGGCGTCTTCAATTTTTTCGTCCGGCTTGACGTATTCGCCCTGACCTCTTCCGTCGCTGACGAAGCGGTCGAGCAGTCTGGAGTTGACGTCGAATCCGACGCCGAACGTGCAGACGCGCGCTTTTGCTTTGTTGTTCTCGCGCGCGATTTGAGCGAGCTTCATTTCGTTGCATTCGTTGACGGTCGGCTCGCCGTCGCTAAGCATAAGAAGATATTTCGGATTGGAACCGTCGTCTTTGTCGAACGTTCCCATCGCGACTTTGAGCGCGTCTTCAATGTTCGTGCCGCCGCGCGCTCGAACCGATTTGACAAACTCAAGAGCGTCGGCGCGCGTTTCCGCCGAGCAGACCTGGAGTTCCGGCTTATAAGAAGTCGCTTCGTTGCTGAAAAGAACGATCGCGAATTTGTCGCCGTCCCGGAGACGCTCCAATACAAATTTGAGCGAGTCACGCGCCTGATTGATCTTTTCGCCCGACATGCTTCCGGAGACGTCGAGCGCGAAAACGATCGTTTTCGGAAGAGGCTGACTCTCTTCGTTCGCGATCTTAGGGGAGGCGAGCATGAGGAAATACCCGTCCTCCGAATCGTTGGGACGGTACGACTGAACTTTTGCGGTCAAATCGTCAGCGCTTTGATCGAAGAAAATTCGAAAATCGTTAACGGGGACTTTGTTTTCCAGCGAATAAGTCGCTTTGACCACGTTCGCGCCGTTGCGTTCGATTTTAAGGTCGTACGTCGGCGAATAGACGTTCTTAATTTCCGAATCTCCGACGATCGTAACGGAAAACGTCGTCTTTTCGACCGGTTTGCTCGTGTATTTGGCGCAACTCAGCGGGAAGAGGAAATCGGTCAGTCCGGAGTTCGCGCGCAGAATTTGCGAGTAGCTGATCGAGACGGTTCGCGACTCGCCCGCGGGAATCGGAAAGACGCTTGTCTGGAACATGCCCGTTCCGATCCATTCGAGCAGGGCGGGGTCTTTGTTCTTTCTGACGATCGCCTCGTAAGTTTCGCGCGCTTCTTTCGCGTCGAGCAATTTCGCGGGGTATTCTTTGCCGTTGACGAGCAACGTCATGGAGTCGATGGCGCCGTCGTAGGGCAGAGGAAAGACGAACGACGTTTCAATCGTGGAGGAACCTTCGTTTTTAAACGTTTGCGAGACGTCGACTTTGGCGACGGAATTGTTGATCGTCGCGTCGACGTCAAGCGATTCGATTTTGTAAGGAATCGGCGCGGGCGCGGGGGTCGGCATGGGAACCGGACGAACAATCCAGCGCGGAAGGGGGCGAGGATTGATCGGCTCGATTAAAAAGCCCTGCGCGGAAGCAAACTGAGGACCCAGAGCCGTCAGCGCGAGTAAAAAACTTGCGGAGACGAGAAGCCTGCGCAAACGAGAGACAAAAAAGTTGGCGCTCATAGTTATTCTCCTAACGGTAAAAGCCGGATAAGCGTCTTATCGCCGAGCCGGGGACCGACCCCAATCGCGTCGCGAACCCGAGAGAACGCGACGCACGGCGCTATCGTAATAGTATCCGGAAACGCGTTTGTCTTTCAAGATTTTTTGTGAAAAACAAGAATTTTTTAAAAATGTTAGCTTAAGCTAATTTTTCTACTTGAAAAACTCAAAAATGAAAGTATGATGGTAGTCGTTAACGAAAAGCTTGTAAGAAAAGCTTAATGTTGACTCTCCGTTTGCGGCGTTCGCATTAACGGGTCGATTCTTTCTTGCGCTCTCAATTCGGGAAAGGACGAACGTCTCCTATTCGTCCTTTCCCGAATGAGAAATAACGATATGCTTCGGCGGTTGCGACGCCGGCGCCCGGAACGATAAAGAAAGTCTGCGGAAAGCAGACGTTTTTTTTGACAATAAAGTTAGATTAATCTAATTAACCGCGCTTCTATATAAATACAACGTTTAAGACAAATAAAGAGCGTTACGATGAAAAAAGTAATAGTTGAGGCGAAACGTCGCGATTGCGTAAATTCCCCTAACGACGTCAGACGGTCGGGCTTTACGCTGGTGGAATTGTTGGTCGTTATCGCGATTATCGGGATTTTGATCGGGTTGCTGCTTCCCGCCGTCCAGGCGGCGCGCGAGGCGGCGCGACGTATGCAATGCTCGAATAATTTGAAGCAATACGGTCTGGCGATTCACAACTATTTGAGCGCGAACGCGGAGAATCTTCCTCCGATGGCCGAGGCCTCCGCGAACGCGTTTTCCGTTCAGGCGCGTCTGTTTCCCTATATGGAAGCGTCGAATATCTCGAATTTAATCGACTACTCTCAGCCCGTTTATAAAACGGTCGGGATGGGCAATCTGGTTATCTACAATCATTTGTACGAAGCGTTGACGACCAAAGCCGGATTTCTCGCCTGTCCGAGCGATCCTCAGTCGGACAAGAAATTGCCCGGCTCGTTCCAGATCTTTACCGACGCGGCCAATACGACGTCGGAAATCGGCCAATTCTATCCGAGCAGTTATTGCGTCTGCACCGGCGACTCGGCCACTAAGATCGGAACGCGCGTCGACGGCACGCTGAAGACGAGCGGACTCTTCTACTACGGCGCGAAGCCTACTCTCGCGAGCATTGTCGACGGGACGTCGAACACGTTGGCGATGGCGGAATCGGCGATAGGGCCGGGCTCTTCGTCGACAATTACCGCGACCTATGAAGAAATGAAGGCGCGACGCGTCGAGTTCAAGCAATATATCATGATGCTTGGTTCTTTCGACCAGTTAAAAGCCAAGACTCCGGCGGAAGTCGAATCGATCGAGCAGGGGTTGGGAGCGCGAACGTGGTATACGAACCGCTGCGTTACATGGCTTTCCGGAACGCCCGCGTACACGGCTTTTGACGCGACGCTCGGTCCGAACTCTTCCGCCGCGACCGCGTACTATATGAACTACGGGTTTTACGACGCGCGAAGCTACCATTCCGGGGGCGTGAACGCGCTCAACGCGGACGGTTCCGTTCGCTTTGTGTCCGACACGATCGACGTTAACGTCTGGCATGCGGCGGCGACGGTCGCGGGCGGAGAATCCGTATCGCTCTGAAATTAGTTTGACACGAAAAACAAAGACTCAACAGATTTAACAAAGGACTCTGTTATGAAAAAAACGAATATCTTTACGTTGGTTTGCGCGTTGTCGGCGCTTGCCGTTTCCACATGTTTCGCGCAACCCCCTCAGGCGAAAATTTCCGACGAGCGCCGCGCTGAAGTGGAACGCGAAGTCGTTCCGCGCGGGGAGAAAATCGGGCTTCTCGTCGTTTTTCACGGCGCGGGAACGCCGTCCTGGAATAAGTTGACCGACTCGATCGTCGAGAAAGTCGCCAAACTCAACGAAGCGGAGAAGACGTTCTTCGCCGTCGCGGGCGCGAACATGGAATTCACGACCGACGGCGACATTGTCGACGGCGTCGCGACGCTCGAAAAAGCCGGTTGCGACGCGATCGTCGCCGTCCCCGCGTTTATCTTCCCGACGAGCCACGTTCAATTTGACGTTCCGTCCGTACTGGGCGTTTACGTCAACGCGAAACACAGGGCGGACCTCCGCGAAGAAGGGATTCGAACCGTCAGAACGAAACTCCCGATCACGCTTTCCGGAACTCTTGCCGACGGCGATTTGATTCGCAATTACGTCGTCGATCAGGCGAAATCGATTTCCAAAGACCCCGCGAACGAACGCGTCATGATCGTCGCGCACGGGGACGAAGAGTACGCCGGCATGGTCGACCGCATGATGGAAGATTCTTTAAAAGCGCTCGCGTTGCAGGGATTTGACAAGGTAGAGACGGCGTTTGTCGAGATGGGGCAGAGCTTTACCGAAAAAGCTAAGCCGATCGTCGAAGCGAATACCAAAGACGGTAAAAAAACGCTGATCGTCGGAATTTATCTCGCGTCTTCCGGGAAGGCGTTTGTCGAACGCATTCAGAAATTCGATAAAGACGCGTCCCTTGAAGGACTCGATTACGTCGGCAACGAAACGCCGCTTGGAGAATTCGAAGAGACGTGCGCGCATATTCTTTCGCTGGGCGTTGAAGCGAGCAAATACTAGTCGACGCGTCGAAATACGTTCCCTTTGACCACATAGCCGCCGCGATTCCATAAGAAATCGCGGCGGCTATTTTTATGGATTTAACCGTTGAGACGCGAATCGTCGTCGGCGACCTTGGACAATGACGCCGCGAGTATTGTGGACGCAACCTCAATTAACAGGAAATAACGACGATTGAATTACTTAAAACGTTTCGCATACAGCGCGGTTAGCCGTCGCGCATTCGCGACGCGAGAATTCGCTCGGTTCTCAAGCGTTTTTACAGGACGCGCCGTCGCAGTTCAAAATGCGAATTTTATTAATATTGACACTATTGAATACTGTGTGGCAAAATTTTGGCGTCTATTTAAAGTATTTTTATATTTTTTTAAAAAAAATAGTTTTTTTGGGGGGCAGATAAGAAAAATAGTATTGATTATTAAAAAATAACGCTTATAATCCCCTTCAAACGTCGAGGGCGTTCCGGGAGTTCTTACGTTTTCAACTGTGATTTACGCAATAACGTTTGACTACGTGAATCAACTATTGAGTTTCGCATACTTTTAACGCAACGAGAGAAAGCCGCTATGAGAATTAATTTATTTAGCTACCTTCAGAAAAAACATGAACTTGCTCTAAATTCCAACACTCCAAAATCGCGTCGACTGCGCTTGGAGGCGTTGGAGTCTCGCGCTCTTTTAACCGCTTCCGGCGTGGCTTCCGCCGCCAGTTACGACCTTCCTTGCGGACCGCCTGATTTTGAGACGTGGTCGTCTCAACAAAACGCGATCGTCGGCGAACAATCGATTTCGTCCGGCGACGACGTCGTCTGTTTGCCGAACGACTATCTTCCTTACGGGCCTCAAGATTATGAAACGTGGCTAGTCCGCCAGAGCGCTCAAACGGCCTCCGACGACGTCGTCGTTTCTGTAAGCTCCGACGATAATAACGACGCAATCGCGGTTGGCGTCGAAGATTCTCTAATATCTTCCGCTCAGCTAGAAGACGTTTATCAACGGTATCTTACCGACGGATTCATTAACGAAGACGATCTTGACGAATTCATTGAAGTTATAAGCGAGACGTTTCTGGAAGGCGATTTTGATAGCGACGATTCCGACGACGAAGGCGGAACTCGAGACCCTATCGACTGGCCTCTCGATCTTCAATATGTGCTACACTCAACTTCCAACACTAGCGTACAGGGCTTTCAAAACCCAATGCGCGAAAGCTACGGCGTTATTGGATCGTATTTCGATCCTGACGTCGTAGGAGATTACCTGAAAATCGTCGTCCCTACCTTACCGGTGAATTACATGGGAACGATAACGGTCACGGATCTCTCCCCTGCGTCCACGATTTCGTATAAAGTCTACAGTCCCTACGGATATGAGATGACTCTTGATAATTCCGGTTCTTTCAATTATGCCGGCGGCTTTTCAGGTGGATCGGTGTTCTTTTATCTCGCTCCAGTAGTCAACTCGGTTCCTACGACGAATAAGACTATCGAAATATCGTTGGGCGCTCCGACTTGTCTGGCTCCATCCGGCGGGGCAAGCTACAATTTTTCTTATGTCAATCAGTCCGTCACAACGACAATTTTTAACGACTATCTGGAATTCATTTCCGACGTCGACCAATCGTTATCAGCTCCTTATCCGCATAACAACGACTCCTACAACCTCGGTTTTATCTATGGGAAACCGACCGTCGACGCTAATAATCCCAGTACAAACACAGTCATTAAGGACGGTTTTGCGACCACAAACAACGGTTCCCGTCATTTAACCTACTCGATCACCTCTGGAAACGAAAACAATTACTTTAAAATCAACGCTTCCACCGGAGAATTGAGTTGGAATTCCTTGCCGACAGGGCAAGTCTACGACTTTAATATCACGATCAGCGTATCTGATTCTGACGTGCCGCAATTTAACTATGACGAAGCGACGGTCAGTTTTACTGTTGGTTGGGCCAGCTTTGTGTTATGTGTCGCTACTGGCAGCGGCAGTAGTAGCAACAATTACGTAGAAACAGACGATAATTTGTCAGGCAATGACTATAATGTTGGTAATGATCGTTATAGCACAGGACATGCTTTTTGGAGAGTTGAGGCGACAAGCAGTCTTCAGAATTATTATGTAGCTTTAAGTAATAACAATGAACTGCCAAATGTTGGACAATATCACTTTACCAATGCAAACATCTCCCCCACTGATCCTAGCGACCTACGTCCTTTTGTCAATTGCTGGGGATTCCATCCTTTTCCCGGCATTAGTCCAGGTCTTGAAGATGTTCCGGGGAGTTTACTACCTGACAACTCGTATACAGTGAACGTCTATAAATGTGAAACGATAAGTACCTCTGTTTTTTTTCTTAACGTTTTAAAAAAGGCACGTAATCTTTACAATTCTCCAGGTTCGTACAATTTGCGTACACGAAACTGTACCGACGTAGCTCTTGTCGTCGTAGAAAGTGCGAACATAACAGTTAACTCTCCGGAGGCTCTAACCCCTTTAGGTTATATGCACACTCCTTCAAAGCTTGCAGATGATTTATTAAACACTTCATTAAATCAAGGAGGCATCCAGGGAACCTACGTAGTGGGATCGGCAAATAATTACTAGGTCAGAAAATATCTGTTTTTAAAGAAAAGAAAGATTGGAGTTTCTCGACTCTTTTTCGACCATAGGAGAAAAGCGAATGTTGAAATTAAATTTCTACTGTCATTTGTTCGTATTAGTGATAATTTGTGTCTTTGCAACTATATACGTTTCAACTGTTCAATCTGCGGAACCGATTGAAGGATCCTCTTCCAACAACCCCCAAACAACAGAAGGGTTTCTTGGCTTGAGAACAATCGTAATTCCAGAAGAAGGACTAGAAGCTGGGGAAAAGGAATTCCTCAACGCAGTTAAAAAAGTTGTTGACGTTCTTTCAAAAGGAAAGAATGTCAGACAAATTCTTAATGAATGCGATCAATATGTCGCCCCATTTTTCGGAACGAAGTCAGGCGTAGTCAATCAATCGTCGATTGGTTTCTCTTCATTGAGCGTACTCGAATTTGACGGTCTATCGGAAGAAAAGAATCCCGAAGAGTTCTACAAAAAAAGAACAGACACAATTACATTAAGTTCTGACTTAGGTTACATTGTCGTTAGTAGGTACCGTAATAGTTT
>JAFZNK010000126.1 GCA_017550965.1 Thermoguttaceae bacterium | reverse complement strand
CAGTCGGCGACAAAGTTGCCGCCGCGCGTTTTGCCGGCCGCGATCGGAGCCCAGTTCCAAACGTCCCCGACGATCTCGTCGAAAATCACCAGTCGCTTAAGTCGCGACGCGTAGATCGCGCCGGGCACGTCGAACGAGCCGAGCGCAAACGCTTCGGTCTTGGAAACTGCCGTCGCAAAGCGGTCGACCGCCGCCGCGACGCGTTCCGCCGGCTCTTTGGGATAGGTCGAGCCGGCGGCGATCGTCGTTTCGACAAAAGCGTTGCGACCCAACGCGTTAGGAAGCCCAAGCCCGACGGTCGCCGAGTAGCGAATCGTCAGCTCCGACGCCTGAATCATTGGGATAAGCGTCGCTTCGTACGCTTCAAGTTCCTCGCGTTCGCGCGCCGAGCGGCTCTTGCGCTTGACCGGCGCGGCCTCTTTGACGGGCGTTTCTTCGACAAGCGCTTCATCGGCCGACTCCTCTTCAGTCTGCTCCTCTTCGACGGGTTCCTCGTCGACGGGCGTCTCTTCGATCGGCTCCTCCTCGTCGACGACGGCGTCCGGAAGTTCGGCGTCGTCAAGTCGATAAGCGGCGTCGAGATCGTCTTCTTCCTCCGCGTTTTCTTCGTCGTCGGGTTCGTCCGCGTTGGGATCGGGCCCGGCGTTGGCGTTCTCGTCGGCGGGTTGTTCGCTCGATTGTTCGTCGCCGGGCGCGTCTTCCGCGTTTTCTTCCTCGTCGACCTCTTCAACCGTCGCCGCAACCGCCGGCAAACACAGCGCTTCAAACGGAAGATACCACAACACGGAGTCGGGCACGACGACGAGTTTCGAGAACACGACGTTGAAACGATCCGCGTCGACGTCTTGCGCGCCGAGCACAATTTCGCGCATGCGCGCCCCTTGCGCTTTCCAATGCGCTTCCGCAAGCGCGGACGCTTCCACCTGGCGCGTTCCTTCGCTGTTGCCGATCGTTTTGAGGAACGTTCCGACCGCCGCGCCGAGTTTGGCGGTCGATCCGACGCGCCACGCGTCGAGGTTGTTTTTACCGATCATGAATCCGTACGTTTCGCCCTCGGCGTCGAGGAACGACAGAACCGCCGTGTCTTCCGGCAGGCGTTTTTGAACGTCCGCGACCGAATATACGGGCGGGAAGACGTACGGAATTCTCGTGCGTCCGGCGGCGATGAAGCGCATGAGCGCCTCCTGCGTCGCGGAGACGTCCGCAAGTCGCGCAAAGAGCGAGACTTGACGCGCCTTGATCTGGTTGTCGCCGGGAACCGTCGGGATCGAGTTGAGCTCGTCGACGAGCGCGGACGATTCCTGAAGCAGCGCCGCAAAGTCCGGGTATTCGAAGAGCAGCGCCTGACGCGCGTTGCGAATCGACGTCGTCGTAAGCGCCGCGTCCGCCGTGAGAATATAGCGAAGCGAGAGCAGGCGGCCCCCGTACGTTTGCGTGCGGAAGAAACGTTCGCGCCTGACGCGTTCGGCGACTTCAAACGCCTTGTCTTTTAAATCGCGATCCATCAGGATGCAGAACCAGCGTTCGTAGGACGTCGCGGGCGCGATCATCTGAATCGACAACGATTCGGTCGGTCGAAACGCCCAGTCGACGACGGTCGGTTCGCGCAGAAGATATTCGTACAAATCGGCGGCGTTTCTCGGGGTGAGAACGCCGTTGGACGACAGTCCTTTTTTGACGTAATTGTCGAGTCGGAGAAGCTGCAGCGCCCACGGCGAACGAAGCTTGGAACCGTCGACGACCTTCGCGAGCGAAAGATCCCCTTCGGGAATATTGCCGTTCGCGTAGAACAGCAGCGCGTTGAGGTAGTTCCAACGATCGGCGGCGCGACTTTGGCGAAGTCCTCGTCCGGCGGTCGCGCGCATCGTCCTGTCGATCGCGCCAAGTCCGCTGGTCGCAAGGTCGAGTTTGCCCTGATAGATGAAATCTTCGACGAGTTCAAGTCCAAAAGAGGAGGTGAGCGTCTGGGCGTTTTTCATCTGTTTCGCCCAGCGATACGCCGCGTTGACGACCCCGAACCCGGCCCGGCCGAGCGCTTTGGCGGCGTTGGAGTAGTTGCGAATCGACTCTTCGACGAGCAATTTGTCGCCAAAATGAAACGCGGAAATCGACGCTTCATAGTAGCATTGCGCCGCTTCGCGGATTTTTTCCGACTTCATGTAGAGATTGCCGAGCTCGAAGAGCGCGGTCGCGGTGAGCGAGTGGTCGTAAGACCCCGCCATGAGAAGCGAGTCCGTGAGCGAATTGATCGCGCTCGATTCTTTGCCGCTTTCGGCGAGCGCGAGTCCCCAAATGACGTCGAGCCACGTGATCGACCAGTGGTTTGGCGCGACGGCTCGCTTTTGGAACGTGTCCAAAACCTGCTGACTAATAGGGTCGAACGGGGCGAGCGGGCCGAGAATTTCGCCGCGGCGTCGAATGGAGAGCGCGATGCAGCGCAAAATCTCGATCGGGTCGATAGGAATCGCCTTTTGTTCGGTGAGCATGCCCCCTTGTTTGAGTCGCTCCTCGGTAATTTTGTCCCCGATGATAATTGTCGCTTTGCTCGGAAAGACCCCGATCGGCACGACGCGGCGACTTGCGCCCCACGGAGCGGGCGGCTTCGGCGCGGTCGAAACGCCCCCCAGGAACGTTACGCGCGCCATCCAGTTCGGGTACGCCATGGCGATCGAGAGCGCCGCGTTGTAGTTGACGAGCGCTTCGTTCAAGTCGCCCGCCTG
>JAFZNK010000125.1 GCA_017550965.1 Thermoguttaceae bacterium | reverse complement strand
TAAAGCGAGATGTTGCAATAGAACCGGCGCGTAGCGCCGAGAGCCGTCGACGCAAGGCGACGGAGGCCGCGCGCAAGCGTTAGACCGCCGTAAAGAGTTACGAAAACCGTCCCTCGTAAGGCGCGGAGAGCTCCTTACGTGAGTTCGGACCGACGTCGTCCGCCTCCCGAATATCTGACGCTGACCCGCCAATCGACGCTAAAACAATCGCGACGCGTAAACGCGGCGCCTCGCGTTGTTTATCACGGATCGTCCGTTTGGGAAAGCGTTGGAAGATCTTTCGATTTCATCGTCGAAAACGATTCTGCAACCTGCCGGGCGACGTCGCTCAAACGCTGGCTTCCAATTCGAGAAATCGACGTTAGTTCCGGCGCGTCGTCGTACGCGACGTCTTTTCCGGGCCTTCTTGTCGACAGCGCGATCTGGAGTTGCAAATAATGTTTCATCACGTTGATTTCCCTGACGCTAAAATCGTCGGACAATTCGGCGGCGGAGTCCGTTTGTCTGGAGCCGCTTGTCGTTATGACCGAATCGCTTGTCGGCAAATCCAATTTGTATGGATCGAGTCGCGTCTCCATCGCCAACATCGAATACAAAACGACAATTGGCGTTTCTTCGCAAACGCGTCGCCACATTTTTTCCGTATCTGCCGAAAAAGGACAAAACATATTGTCGCTTCCAAGGTAGTATTGGAAGAGAAAGGAACTCTCTCGAAAATTCGCTTCCCACTCGTCTTTCCAACCTTCAATCGCCTCAAAGGCTGTTCTGTTATCCCTGGAAGAATCCTGGACAATTAGTGAAAAAAGATACTTCTCTCCTTTGGAAAGAGGTTCGACTCTTTCGTTTTCAGGAACGGCTTTTAAAGCGTCGGGGTCTTCTGAGCGCCAAACGTACAAATTGACGGACGCCAAAACAAACGCGCTTTCCTTTGGCGAGAGTTCGCCGTATGCGAGAAGACACTCGACGATTTCGTCATGCGTCGCGTTCTTCGCGACCTCGTAAATTGCGTCGTAAGCGCAGAACCGACCGTATGTTATCGGAAAGAACACGACGTTGACTTTGTTTTTGTCGTAGTCGTAAATATCCAGATCCGCTTCGCAAAGCTCTAAAAACAACGGCAATGAAAAGAACTCGACGGAGTCGGCTTCCTTACGAATTGAATCGAGTAACGTCGTTTTCGACTGAGTTTCGACGGGGACGGACTCCGACTTCGTTTCCTGTCCCTTAATTACGGAACCGGAACACAATAGACCGACGAGACAACAAAATCCTATAAGCGTCGATTGAGAGAAAAGACTCGTTGGCATTTTCAATTTCTTTTCTTTTATCTTTGTTTTCACGAACATTAAAGCAAACGACGAATTTCGTTCAGCGCTTCGACAACGCGGCGATTGCTTTTTGAACGATCTCGGAAACAAAAACGTCTTTGTCCGAACTGTTCCCGGAAATCGGCTTGTCGGAGGATGGGAATCGATAGCGAGACGCGACGCGTTGGGTTTTCAAAAAGGCGCTCATGACGACGCCCTCGCACATCGAATCAAGGAACCCGTCGGCGCCCTCGGGAATCGACTTTCGACTTTTCAAAAACCGTTCGGCGACGACGTCGCGTTCGGTCTGGCGATTTCTTTGCAAACGTTCTGTTTCCTCGGGATACTTTTTCAATAAACGTTCGTCGCCAAGTTGCGCCTTGTCAAACGACGCCTGAACAAGAACTACCCCGCAAAGTATTTCAAGGGGCAGGTTTTCCGACTCGTTCGTCCAGTCGTCAAAAAGATAAGGAACGGAAAGCGTCGACTCTTTCGTCGACTGCGGATAGGCGTAAAGGTCGTAACACGCGTTGCGCGCCGTAACGCCGTCGTAAACGCGAGGCAGTCTCATAAAACGGCCGAATTCTTCGCGTAAGTTCCGCTCCCATTTGGAATTTAAGTCGTCGTCTTCGATTTTAGGAAACGCGACGCTTTGACTGTCGCGTTCCTTTTCAAGACTCTTCAAAACGACCGCTTTTTCTGCTTCCGACAAAGGAGACGCGAGTTTCGAGGGAACCAATTGAAAGGAACTCGAACTCGTTTCGCCGGAACTTTGGGGTTCTTTCTCGCGACACGCGTCAAGGTAAGCGATCAACGCGGCGCACGTCAACGCCTGCTCCTTTGGCGTCATTTCCGAAAACTCGTCAAAACATTCGACGATCTCTTTGGAACTTGCGTTTTGAGCGGTCAAGTAAAGAACGTAGTTCGGACGGAATTGCCGATAGGTAAGATCGTACCGGCAATCCCAGTTTTTGTAATCAGTTACGCTCGTTCCCATATAGACGTCGATTGGAAAGACGTCCGCGATCTCAGAGACAATCCTGACAGTTTCCCGCAACGACAAATCCCCGGAAAATACGAAAGACGTTTTCAAAATCAAAGTCCATATGAGACATAAGGAGATTTTAACAACGACTCGTGTCATTTGATTCTCATTCTCCTATGGTTAGCGTTTCCATATCGGTTTGTTAATCGTCAATTGTCTTCAAGGAACGAAGTCAAATTGTCGGCGGTTCCAACGATATAAGTCCAGCCGTACTCGCCGTAGGTCACGGGCGTTTCCGTTCCTACGCTGTGAAGATTTGAGGCGAAAACTGTTAAGAAACGGTTTCTGGGGCCGTAGGGAAGCCCGTACGACGGATCGTACACATTCTCGCCGTATTGAAACAGCGCGTGTCCGTTCCAGGAGTTTTCGCGCGGGATCGTTTTTCCCTGTCCGACGAGAGTCGGTTTGATTTTGAGCGCGTTGTACGTCTCGTCGTTGACGACGACGTCGACTCGAACGCACTTCAGTCCCTGAATACCGCAAAGATTAACGGCAAAATCTTGCCATGTTCCGCAAGTTCCGTCTTTATAACGCAAAAGGGTGTTGACAGTGAGGCCGGAGCCGTAGGGGTTCCTGGAATCAAGTTCAACCTGTCGCGCCAGAGAAGGCCGTTGATTTATGTCGTACTTTTTTAACGTTGGATAATACGTCGCGGACAGAGTGTTTTTCACTTCGGACGAACTGACGCCGACGTCAGGGGAAATATCCCTTCCGTAATAATAGAGCGGCTCGTCGTCGACGACCGCGCCGTCGCTCAGTTTCACTTTGGTTATTGATTTGGACGCGATCATATTCCAAAGAGCCTGAAAAACTTGCTCGTCGCCGCCGTCGGCGGAACTTGCCGCGAGACAACCGAGGTGGACCAACGAATGAAAACAGAGACAGCTCACGTTCGTCGGCGCTTTGTAAGTAACGTACAACGGATTGACGCTTGATCCCATGTCGCCGTCCCTTCCGCGCGTTTCTTCCGACGTCGTTCTAAACTCCCATTCAAGAATCGCTTCCGGGGCGCAATACGCTTTGGGACGGCCAAAAAGCTCCGCAAACGAATCTTTTAAATCGAGTTCCGCAGAATTGTCGCAAATGGTCGCCCATGCGGAACAAGCGGTTCCTTCGCCGTAATTCCATTTCATGCGAACCTGACACGTCTGGGTGTAATCTCTTTGTCCGGAAACTGTTACGTTACAACTCATAATAGCGTCGCCGCTATACGCGACGGGCAAAGTTCTCAAAGGACTATCGCCTTGCCAATGAACAGCGTTTTGCCATCGCTTTCCAAAGGATTCTTCAGAGTCGGAGACGAGATTCAAATTATTCTTGAATTGAACGGTATTTAGCGACAATTTGTCGTCGTCTCTGATCTTTACGGTAAGAGAAGTCGGATCTGTTGCGAATTTGATAAACGGGGGATAACTCTTAGCTTCCACAACCGAAAACGTCAGCGTTTCTTCAAACCTTTCGACAATAGAATCGTTTATCGCCTTGACGACGACGGTCGCGAATTGTTCGCCGTCTTGAATTCTTACGGTAAAGCGTCCCCGACCGTCGAGGCGAATAGGAGTAAGAGTTTCGTTCGCGTTGAGGAGCAAGAGCTGATAATCGGACGGATCGGCGTCCCCGGAAATTGCAATCGTCGCGTCGATTGGATAATGCAGGTCGCTTCCGTGTTTAAAACCGACGTCAATACGTTTAACTCTAAGATTTGTTTGATCTTCGTCCGCTTCCATAACGACGACGTCCCCGGAGTCGGAACCGTCCTCATAAACGATCCCGATTTTCCAGCCGTCGTTGTCAATAATTGTGCCGGAAACGGACGCGTCGGGAGGATCAAAAATATAAGGCGCCGCTTCAACTCCGGATTTCGCAATCGGCGTTCCTATCGTCATTGTGAACGACTCGTTCGATTCCGTCTGTCGGTCGTCCAGAATTTTGATAGAAACTGTTTTTGCGGAACCGGAATGCGCGTAACCGTTATAAAGCGATTCCGGATAATAAGTCGAGGGAACGTAAGCGAGGTAGTCGGAACCGAGTTTAGCGTCGCCGCCAAAAGTAACAATCGACTCGTATCCGTCCGGCAGGGCGGGAAGAACGACGGACAAATAATCGGCGGATTCCGGATCGAACAGCGAACCTGAAAAAACAGGGACGGAATCGTGCCCTTCGTGAAGCAAATATCGCCCGTCCCGGTCGAGTTGCGGCGCGTGGGGCCCCTTAAAGGAAACCTCTGTTTTAAAGGCCCGCGCTTTGGGAGCGCCGACGTCCCCGTCCTCCGCAACGACAAAAGTCCCGGCGGAAAGCGAAAACAACAGCGCTATTGAAAGAATCAACGATTTCAATTGGTTCCGCATCGCGTTCGCTCTCTCAGGACTAACGTTGGTTTGGCGACGCCAACCGCTCGCGTTGTAAAGGATATTACGATCAAGGGAATCTTTCAAGGGAGGTTTATTGTTGCGCGAGTGAGCCGTCGTCTTACTCCAGCGGTTCGAAGTTGATCTTGCATTCCTTGGCGAATTGTTCGGCGTAAGAACCGCTGGGAGCGCGAATCGTCTTAACGACTTTAGAATCAAACGCAGTGTTCGCTATTTCTTCGACGCTTCTGGGAATCTCGACCAACGTCAGCGACGCGCAATCGCAGAAACTCCAGTGGTCGATTTTTTTGACTCCGTCCGGAACGACAAACGTTTTCAAGGAAGAGCACCCGGCAAACGCGTGGGAACCAATCTCGTTTACGCTATCAGGAAGATCAATTTTTTCTAACGAAGAGCAGTTTTGGAACGCTCCAAATCCAATTTTTTCAACATTTTCGGGAACGTCGATAGATTTCAGCATCGCGCAGCCGTAGAAAGAGCCTCCTTCAATACTGACGACGCCGTCGGGAATGCGAAACGAGTCTTTACACGTTCCGCTAAGAACGCAAACAAGCGACTTTCCGTCTTTAGAGTAAATTACCCCGTTGATCGAACGATACGATGGATTGTCCTCTGCAACGTTAACTGTCGTCAACGACGGACAGTTCATAAACGCGCCGTATCCAATCTCTAAAACAGATTTTGGGACGTCTAACGACGTTAACGAAGAACAATCGCTAAACGCCATGCCGTCGATCTTTTCGACGTTTTCGGGAATAGCGATCGTCTTTAACAAACGACATCCAGTAAACGCGCGGCCTCCGATCGTTTTAATAGATTTTGGCAATTCAATCGACTTCAACGACGAACATTGGCAGAAAGCGTGCGTAGCGATTACTTCCACGCCTTCCGGAACGACGTATGAATCCTTTCTAATTCCAGCGGGTAATTGAATTAACGTCTTCCCGTCTTTGGAGTAAAGCGCCCCGTCGATCGAACGATAGTTCTGATTGTTTTCCGCGACTTCAATCGATTTCAGCGAACGACAATTACTAAACGCGTAGCCGGGGAGTTTTTGAACGCTTTCTGGAACGACGATTGTCTTCAATTCCCCAAGGTCTACTGCAGATCCAGATCTTGTCAAATCTAACGCGGCGTCTCTAACCGTTTCGACTCCGTTCGGAATCGTCAATTTTCGCCCTTTTCCAATATATTGGAGGAAGGTTTTTCCATCGTTACTAAGTTTATAAACTTGGGAAGGATCCGGATCTTCGTCAACGAGAGCGTCAAATTGGATTCCGTGAGACTTGGCGTATTCTTCGGCGTAAGTTCCCCGATAACCTTGAATGACAATGGACGCGGCGAAAGCGTCGTCGGCAATCGACGTTACATTCTCCGACAATTTAATCGTCTTTAACGAAGAACAACCGAGGAACGCGCCCTTGCCTATTTTTTCAACGCCGTCTTGTATTTTAATTGACTTTAAAGAAGAATTGCCAGAAAACGCTCCGTCGGCGATCTCTCTAACGTCGCTGGGAACAACATAATTCGAAATGATCGCGTTGTCTGCTCCCATTGCCGCAGGTCGTCGGATGAGAACGGTACCGTCCTTTGAAAAAAGAATTCCGTCGTTGAAAAGAAGACCGTCGTCCGTCTCGCGATAGACGGAATTGCTTGTCGCGACGTTAATTCTGGCCAACGACGAACCGTCGAGCGCGCCTGGTTCAACTTCCCGAACGTCAGAGGACAGGGTAATCGACCGAAGCTGATTATTGTTATTGTTCATAATCTCTTGTTTATCAAGTCGTTTAACGCCGTCCGGAACGACATACTCGTTTTGATAGATAGACCTGTTCTCGAGAAGGATTGGACGACAAACGAGCGTTTCCCCGTCTTTTGTATAAAGCGAGCCGTCGACCAGCTTGAACGCGGCGTTATTCTCCGCAAGTTTGATCGACTTCAACTTATGACAATTACTAAACGCGTCTTTGCCAATCACAGCGACGCGGGCGGGAATAACGATCGATTCCAGCGAAACGCACTCGCTGAAACCGAGGCTTCCTATTCTTTCAAGACTCTCGGGCAAAACAACCTGCGTCAACGCGCCGCAAGCGTTAAACGCATAGTCTCCAATAGACGTCACGCCTTCGGGCGCTTCGATCGATTTCAACGAACAACACGACATAAACGTTCCGTTTTTAAGCTCTGTCAGTCCGTTCGGAATATCGACGTTCGACAAAGAGTCGCAGTTGCGAAACGCGCATTCTCCAAGAGTTGTTAATCCCTTAGGAAGGACAATTTCCTTCAATGAACTACATTCGGCAAACGCGCCGTCCCCAATCTCCTTGACGCTTTCGGGAAGGACTATTTTTTTCAGTAACGAACACCTGGCAAACGCGCCCTCTCTAATTGTTTCGACGCCGTCGGGCACAACGTAATTCTCCGCCTCTTTTCCCGCAGGGCATATCAAAAGCGTTTTGCCGCTTTTCGTGAAAAGAACGCCGTCGATCGAACGATAGACGGAATTGTCTTCCTCGACTTCAATGGAACTTAGAGCGAGACTATTATAGAACGCGTTGAGTTTAAAATTCGTGCAACTGCTGGGAATAACGACTGTTTTAAGCTTTGGACAACCTGCGAAAGCATGGTCCCTAACCGACGTTACGCCGCTTGGTAAAACAACCTTTTCCAACGTTAAAGAGTTTGAAAACGCGTAACCCGCGATCGTCACGATTCCTTCGGGGACGGTAAACGTCTCGGCGTTTCCCAAGTATTTTTCAAAAAGACCAACGGAAGCAACAAGTTTATATTCTGCTTTTTGGTCGACGTCCGATTGCGCAACGATTGGCGTAGATCCCCCTAGAAGAGTTAAAAACGCTATAAGCGAGACCATAAGCGTTCCAGACCAAAGGGTCTTTTTGATCGTTCTGTTGTTTAAAATCATTGCTGCAGCCTTTCTTTTCAATAAGTTTTCCTCCAAAAACGCGTAAGCGTCGCAACGCTGGTTTTCTTCGTTGTAACGGCAAACTATCGCTATAAGACAAAGTCTCTCTAACAGGGTTGCCGTGGGAAAACGCTTGTTGCGCAAAATCCCAAAATAAAGGAGAAAGATTCCACGATCGTCTAAATCGATTGTGAATTATCTTCAAAAGCGAACGCAACGACGTCATTCGACCTTCAATTCGGGAAACATGTTCAAAACGCGATTAGCCATTCTCGCTAGGGATTGAGGGCCAATTTGCACGCGGTAGGGTAAATTGTCGGGATTCGGTCCGACCGGTGACTCGGCGTCAGGGTCTTCGGAAACGACCGGATCAACGACGGCGGCGTTTTCGTCTTCGTCGAACAGGCGCCTGCTTGGTCCGTTTTCGTTTTTTAAAACGTTTTGTCCCCACGGTTCAGGCGTCATCGACATACAGCCGTATTGAAGAAAGAAATAATGCTTTGCCAAATCGATTTCACGAATATCAAATTCGTTAAATTCCGTTTCGCCCATGTTTAGCAACGAGATTTTTGAATTGTTCGCCTCGTTTCTTATCGACCCTAAATCGTAAAAAACGGAGTTAATGGGAAGATAAAAACAATGACTCCGCCACTTCTCTCCCGTTTCGTCGTCAAAAGCAGAAAAGAATTTCATTCGATTGTTTGCTCCCAGGCGTTCTTTTAACGAAAAGACGTTCTCTCGAAAATCTCCGTCCCATTCTCTCAACGTTCCGCTAATCGATTCAAACGCAGTTTCATCGTCTTTGGCGCAAGACTGAAGAATTTTGGAAAAGGCGAGTTTTTCCTCTTGAGACAGCGGTTCGACTCTTTTGTCTTCCGGAATCGCTTCAATTGCTTTGGGGTCTTCCGAGCGATAAATATAGAGGGACGTCGCGCCTAAGACGAACGCCTTTTCTTTACGCGACAGCTGGTCAAAAGCGTTTAGACAATCGACGATTTCCTTGCGATTCGCAATCACCGCCGATTCATAGAGGTCGTCGAATGCTCGAACGCGAGTATAGGTGGCCGCCAGATAAATATAATCCTGAGGTTTAGGGCCCCAATCGTACAACTTCAGATCGTCCTGATATAGGTCGACAAACATGCTCAACGAAAAGAACTCGACGTCTTTCGCCGCTACGAGAATCCTTTCTAACAAAGGAGGAACTTTCGAACGAACTTGGGTCGACGTGTTCTCAGTATTCGTTTCCTGTCCGATAGTTTCGGCTCTAAATGCCGTTAAGCTAAGAATAAGCGAAACAATGGCGATTAAAACAAACTGCGCGCGTTTACGCTTCATTATGGATCTTTCCATTGATTAATCTCCTCTATAGGAACATTTTAGAGTTTAGAAAGAGCGTCTTTTCTTACGTAAGGAACAATATGTAATCGGTCGATAAGCCTCGAAAGTTTCCTTTCAGGGCTTATCGATTATTGAACATCCTATCAACTTACGACGAAATAAGAGTCTGGAATGACAGGTAATTCGTTTAAATTGATTTCCTCCCCAATGTTCAAAAAAGTGTTGTTAACCGTTGTCCATTTGGAATAAACATCAGAATCGTTACCCATCAAAAGACCTCTGTTCCATTTCCTTCTAATTTGATACGCCTGCGAATAGTCTCTATTGCCAGAAACAGAGACTCCATTCGTCAATGTTGTATCGCCGTCATCCTCAACAGGGGTCGACGACAAAGAATTATTGGCGCGACAATAAACGGTGTTTTGCAGTTTTGTTTCCAATGTGTCGGGCATAAAATTCAAGCTATTTGGGCTATTGTTCAGATAAGAACTGTCGTTATCTTCAATATATACGGTCAGTGAATCTTCACTGGCGCCATAAGTATAGATCGGCGGATAACCTATGGCTTCGACAACGGTAAAAATAATAGTCTCTGCTTCAAATTCTGGAAAAAAGTCGTCAATTGCTTTGACCGTAATAACCGCATAGTCTGCGTTTTCAGGGATTCTTACGACAAAACACCCCTGACTGGGCGTAATCGGAGTAAGATTGTTGTTACCCGTATTGAGATAGAGTAGATAATCAGAAGAATAGGTTGCCGAGCCCGTAATTTGTATCGTAGCGTCTATTGGGTAGTGTATATCGCCCCCAAGCCCAAAGCCTTTGGGAATACGTGCCACATGGAGGTCGATTTGCGTCGCGTTTGTTTCATAAATAGTGGGATTGCCAGGAATATAAACGTTGCTTTGTACTACTCCAACATCCCAACCGTCATTGTCAAGAATTATGCCATTTGCAGACATACAAATGTAGTTAAAATCATATTGTGTAACACACCATGGTTTCATTTGTGGAATCCCCAGTGTTATCGTGAAAGATTCTGCACTTTCGAATAAACGATCGTCAACAATTCTAACGACAAAAATCTCTTCCGAATCTCCATGTATGCGGTTGCCAGATACAGTATTCACACTATATGGAATATACACGATATAATCAGAGCCGAGGGTAGCGGAGCCTGTAAAAGTGACTGTCGATTCATAACCGTATGGCAATGCCGGAAGAGTAACCGTCATATAGTCAATGGATTCCGGATCTGCCAGGCTACCTGGAAAAGAAAGCAGTGAGCCGTGACCTTCATGCAATTGATAGAACCCGTTTAAATCAGGTTGAATTCCAGAGCAACCGCTGGTATCTATCGTTACTTCAAGAGTATATTCATCGAGCTCGTCCCGCTCTCTTAGTTGAATATCTTCATAAAAATCGGGACTTTCTTCGTTCAAAATAGCGTTATCTGAAATAGAGTTATCAGAGCCATTCGGGAGATATTGCAAATCCGTAATGCTTACATATTTCATGCCATTGAAGTAGACTCCGTATTTTTCAAAAAATGGATCGTTTTCTTCAATAGAATCGCCGACTTCGCTAGCTTTTGGAAAGGAACTATCTGTATCCGTTTGCATGGAAGTTGCTAATAGAACAGAATTCAAGGTTGAGTCCAACAAGTTCTCTGTGTATAAAGACTCAGAAACATAAGAACTCACCTGATCAAAGCAGGCTATTTCTCCAACTGATGAACTGCAACAAGCCTCGACAGAGAGCATCCGCCGCTCTTCCAGCGCTTCAACTCGTAAAGTCCGTCCTTTAGTAATAAGGTTGGGGTAACGACGGACGGTACGGCTTGTCGAGAGAAGGTTAACGAGTGAATTGAAAAGTTTCATAGTAATTTTAGCCTTTCATTAAAAGGTTTGGCAAAAATGAAGTTGTAAAATTGGACAATAACCCTCAAACGCTTCATAACTAACCAAAACACAAGAAAAACCATGTGAATTAGAGCTGGTTACAAAACGCAAAACACTCCCTTCGGCGCGTCAAAAACGGACAATCCCATCGACGCGTCGTTAGCGTTTTACAGGCGCAAAATTATAGCTGTTATTTGTTTACAAAAGCGTTCTACGGCATAGAGAAGTTCTCCTTGTTCGGGGGACTTAGTCGAATAAAATCTCAACCAAAAAAACGCGATAAAGCGACTTCCAAAGGTAAAGTTTCCGCATGGCGTCGACTGTTGCGGGGATTCTCAAAAATTTTTTCAAAAATCTTGAAAAAGATTGCGCGAGTCGTTGAAACAATCGCGGAATACTGTCAGAAGACACGGTAAAAAGCGGGGTTTGAAGAGACTCGCAAGAAAAAACTTCCGGGGAAAATTTTTAGAAAAGAATGCGTCCCGGTCGGCCGCGCGTCGCGTCGGTTAGAGAATCGCGCGTTTAGAATCGTCTTCAGCCGGAGAAGTCGGTCTCCGGTTGTTTCGCGCTTTGGAGTCGAACGGCGATTGACGGGAGCGCGGGCCGGGAATTTACCGCCGAACCGGGAACCGTCCCTCCGGCTTCGGAGCGTCGCGTTGGTCGGAGGCGCTTATGTTTACGGTTGATATTGTACAGATCGTCACCGGGCTCCGGGGCTTCTTGGAACCGCCTCCCGTTAGTCGGCTCCGCGCCTTTAGAAGACGGCTTAAGATATGCGTTTTGGCGTAGCCTTGTTTGCCGGCAGCGTCCGGGCGACTTTGCGCCCTACCGCTTGCGGCTCTTGTAAATCGTAGCGGCTGCGACTAACGGGAGCGAGTTCTTTATCTCCGCGTTTTGAGCGGGACGATCTCTTGATTCTTTGGGGCGGTTTAACGCTTACGCTCGGCCGCCGTCGTCTTGCGTCGACGGCTCTCGGCGCGTACGCGCCGGTCTTGTTTTCGGCGGTTTTCGCGCGTTTGGACGTCGTCGCCGCAGAATGTTGATACAATCGTTCTTTTCTTCACTTTTTTATTTACAATCGGCGTCGAACATGGTATCATTGTTTCCAGACAAAGAGCGAGGCGCGCGCTTCGCGAAACGAGAAAGGGAACGAACCATGAATTCCGATCAATTAAATTCCTTT
>JAFZNK010000124.1 GCA_017550965.1 Thermoguttaceae bacterium | reverse complement strand
TCTTCGTTTCCTTGCGGGAATCGTTCGCGATTTTCATGACGACGACCGTTTTCAAAAGAACGCCTTCGCGACGGTATTCAAACGTCTTGCCGCCGTTTAAATCGCAGCTGTCGCGCGTAAAAACCAGACCGTCTGAGTAAATGTAAAATTCGTCGGCGATTTGCGACGAAAAGAAGATTCCTTCCCCCGCGTGGGAAAGGGAATTGGTCGTGAATTTGCCGGAGAACAGGACGGCGACCGCGTCGCGCAGGTCGATTGTTTCCCCGCGCCGTTCCTTGAAAAACCGCTGAATATTGTGGAAGATTCCGATCCCGTCGTCTCCAATGAAAACGCGCGTATAAAGTCGGTTGCGTTCGACTTCGCAAACGATCGTTTTCGCGTCGGCGTGTTCAAGCGCGTTGTTCATGATTTCACTGAACGCGTAGCTCCAGCACGTTTTCGCCTGTTCGGAGAGTTCCGGGAATTGTTCGCGGACGATTCGATAAAGGTTAATTTCGTCCAATTTTTCCTTTTTCGGAAAAAAAGTAAAAAAGAATCGTTCCGATTTCAAGCGGTAGGGAATTTCCGCGTCGACTTTTTCCAGAACGTTTTCGTCGACCAGTTCTTTCAGGTATCGATAAACGCTCGTCGACGACAGCCCCGACGTCGCGCAAACCTTTTTGACATAGTTCTTATCGCCCGCGTCAATTTTCTCGCACAGATACTTTTTTACGCGCTCGCGTTGATTTTTTGACAAACTCATCGGAGGATTCTTTCACGATAATTGGATTTTTTTCAACGATAAAATAATATATAACGACGCTAAAATATTCAATGATTAAATATAATCGGCGATTTGTCGCCGTCAAGACGCGACGGTTACGAAGTCGCCTTTTCCTTTGGCAAGACAAAAGCCCCGTCCCGACTTTTTTCCAATTTTTCTTGACGCTGGAATTTCAATTGTTTATAATCGACCGCAACGCGGCGCGGTCGTTGGATCGCGCTATTGGACCGTCGATCGGCACGAACATAAGGGAGCGCTTTCCATGTCCCACAAAAACAAGAAGAGAAGAATTGAGATTCCCGGCGAGGAGGCCGTCGAATTTCGCAGTCGGCCGGCGTCGCAGGCGTCGGCGATCGATCACGCCGTTATTGCGGAAAAAATACGCATTAAGGCGAATCAGCGCCTCGCGTCGCTGGACGCGCTTCGCGGGCTGAACATGTTGTGCATTATCGGGCTCGCGAGCTTAATCGCGGCTCTGTGCAGTCTTCACGTTCGGGATTTTAATGTCTGGGGCGATCGGGGCGTGAAAGCGGCGACCGCCGTAAGTCGGTTCGTCTCTCCGACGGTTCTCGAACAAATCAAGTTGCAGATGGATCACGTGGGGTGGAACGGACTGCGCCATCACGACACGATCTTCCCGCTCTTCCTGTTCCTCGCGGGCGTTTCCTTTCCGTTCTCGTACAACAAGCAGTTGGCAAACGGACGATCCCACGTGCGGATCTGTTTAAAAGCGATTATTCGCGGGTTCGCGCTCTTTGCCGCCGGGTACATCTATTCGAACACGGTCCGATTCGACTTCCCGGAAACGCGCTTCATGGGCGTGCTTCAGCACATCGGTCTTGCGTGGATGCTCGCCGCGTTTATCTACATGATCCTGTCGAAACACGTTAAGACGCAAATTGCGATTTGCGCGGGGATTCTGGTTCTCTATTGGCTGGTCGTCGCGCTTGTTCCCGCGCGCGACGTCGCGCCCGAGTCGGCGTTCACCGGCGAGGCGTACCGGGCGCGCGTTTCTCAGCTTCTGAAAGTGCGCGCTTACGAACACGTCTTTGAAAAACAGGTCGCCGAAGAGGATCTTGGGAACGACGGCGCCGACCTCGCCGACGCGGCGGCGGAAGAAACGTCGGAGCCCGGCGCGAAGAAACATAGCTTAAAGGGACTGCTCGCGGGCATATTCGAAGCGCAGCCGCTTCCGAATCCCGGCGATCCCGACTATCCGAATATCGGAACGGTCGATCACAACCTCCTTCCGGAAGGATGCGTCGTCAATTACTTCGACCGGCAGTACGTTCCGTTCCGGCTCTATCACGATCACGACAATTATCGCGCGAAAATCAGAAGCGGCGAAATCGACGGAACGTACGACGTCGGAATCTGGCGCCAGATGCGCGACCCCGAAGGACTTGCGTCGACGTTTCCCGCGATTGTTACCGCGCTCCTGGGTATGTTGTTCGGCGGGTTGCTTCGAACCGATAATTTATATTGCTCGAAGTGGCGTAAATTCCGCCTAATGATCGGGTACGGCGCGCTTCTGCTCCTGATCGGGTTCCTGTGGCATTTGGTCTTTCCGATCAATAAGAACTTGTGGAACAGCTCGTTTGTGTGCTTTGTCGGGGGGTATTCGGCGATTGCGATGGGACTCGCGTATTTCCTGATCGACATATTGCCGCTAAAATGGCTGGGTTTTCCGTTTATCGTCGTCGGCATGAACTCGATTGGAATCTTTTTGATCAAGCGAATTGTCGATTTCTCCAACGCGCGCGATTTCTTCTTCAAGGACGCGATTTCGAGATTTATTCCGAAAGAATACCCGGATCCGAATTTTGTCGTCGATCCGAGTGTCGTCGACCCGAGCGCGGTCGAGATTCCCATGATCTCCTGCGGCGCCTTCCAGAATATCGCCACGATTTGCGCGGGACTGCTCGTCTCCTGGGGGTTCCTCTACTGGCTCTATAAGAAACGAATCTTCTTCAAGTTTTAGGTCCGACGGCGAAAGCCGGGGTCGCAAGGCCCCGGACAGCGACGACCGACGCGTCGGTTCGAAGTCGGACCGGACGTTTCGCGCGAGGCGCGACGCCAAAACGCAAAATTGGAGCCGCAGGCGGCAGGGCGCCCATGTCGCCCGAACGCCGCAGGCAAATAACGCGGCGCTCTAACTTAACGATAAAATCGGCGTTTTCTTCATTCTACGGGGCGGTTAGTCGCCATGCGCGGCCGCCGTCGCCTTTCGCCGACGGTTCTCGGCGCTTCGCGCCGGTGAAAGCCGGGGTCGCAAGGCCCCGGATGGCGACGATCAACGCGTCGGTTCGGAGCCGGATCGGACGTTTCGCGCGAGGCGCGCAAAGGGGAGTCTTGGCTCGCAAGAGCCGAGTTATAGACTGACGCGTTGCCAAAACGCCAAATTGGAGCCGCAGGCAAATAAAGCGACGCTTTAGCTTAACGATAAAATCGGCGATTTTTTCAGTCTACAGGGCGGTTTTGAGACGTTGCCCTGCCGCCGTCGCTCTTATAATACCAACGCTTCAGCGAAAAAATCGCCGGCTTCGCGCACAAAACGTCTTATAAAATTTTCGATTAAATATTCGCGCGAGAGTCCGTCGATTTCGACGTTCATATCGGCGCGCAGGCGGCCTTCGGCGTCGACGTAGGCGCGCGGGGTCAATTTGTCGTGGTTCCACTCGTTGCAGAACTCCAGCGCCCGCTGCGTTTTGTCACCGTCGACGCGAAACCCCTCGGAGACCGACGTCGCCGACGCGTAACCGTCGCTAACGATGAAACCGATGCGAATCGGTTTTTCCGGCGCCTCCGCTAACGTTAAAGGAACGACGATCGCGTTTCCCGAACGCCGATAGAAAAGCCCCGTCTCCTTGACCGTTTCTTCAAACTCGTCGACCGTCATTGTTCGTCTTCCTTTGCCGGGTCCGTTTGTTGAAGGCTTCGGGCGATCGTTTCAAAGAATTCGATCGCGGAGGGTATGAAACGTTCGAAAAAACAGGCGCGCAAACAACCCGGCTCGCAGGGCGCGTTCGTGTAGAACGTCGAGTCGGCGACGAACGAAAGATCGCCGGGCCCTTTGACGTTGTCGACGACGATTCGGGAAAACGAACGGTGAGCGTTCCATAAGTTGGCGTACTGAAACGCTTCCGGGAGTTTTTCATGCGGAAGCGTCGCTCCAGGCGAGAACGCTTGCGCGCGAACGTATTTTCCGTCTTCGGACGCGAAGAAAGAAACGTCGACAATTCCCGTCGGCGTTCCGGGCGCGTCGACGGAGAAGCGAAGCTCCGATTCTTTTTCCTCGTAGCGCAAGCCGAATTCGTCGAGCGCTTCTTTTAATTCGTCAAGCGATTTTTGGGGTTCCGACGCGGTCATAAGCGACGCCAATAGCCGAGGTTCTAAAAAACAAGACCGCGCCGGGGCGGTCTTGACGTCTGTTGAATTACGAAAGCTTTTCGAAATACGAGCGATACACGGGCAATTGATTCAGTCGCGTTCGCCGTTCGAAATGCGTGTGGAAGTCGAGCGTTCCGGTCGAGGGGCGTTCGAGAACCGAATAGGGCCCCGCGAGGTTCGTCGAGAGCTTGATAATTTCGACGCCCGAGCGGAAATACTCCTCGACGTCGGTCCAGAAATGCAACTTGCCCCCGACGACCAGGCGATCTTCGATCATTTTGACGACGTCGGGCCGGACGATTCGCCGCTTGCGGTGCGCTTTTTTCCACCACGGGTCGGGAAAGTAGATATGCGCGGCGACGAGCGAGTTAAGCGGGACAAGTTCGCGCAAGACGCGCGCGGCGTCCGCGCAGATCATGACGCCGTTGGGCGTTTCCTGTTTGGCGAGTTTGGACGCGGACAGGAGCGCGTATCTGTAGGCGATTTCGACGCCGAGAAAGTTTCTTTCCGGATTGGCTTTCGCGGCGCCGGAGATGAACAGCCCTTTGCCGGACCCGATTTCCAGCTCCGTCGGCGCGACGCGTCCGAAAATTCGTTGCGAGAATTCTTCGCCGGTCAGCCCCGCAAGGGAAGCGTATTCGACGCGTTTGACCTTGTCGGCGCCGTCGCCCGGCTGCGCCAACGCCGCCGTCGCCGGATCGATCTGACTCATGAATTCCAGTTCCATCGGGATAAAATAGCGGGAGAGATCCCGATTGCCCTGGATTTTGGGAAGCGATCGTCTTGGCATGACTGTTACTCCGCGGACGCCTGATTCGATTCGTCGATGGGAAGAGGAACGCCTTTAAGAATTCCTTCGCAGACGATATCGTCGACGACGACGCACATAAATCGCGCCGTGATGAGAATCTTGCGCCACTTGAGCATCTCCGACTGAACGATCACGCGGGCGCCCGGCCTGACCATCCCGCGAAATTTGACGTCTTCCAGCCCCGCGAACCCCATGACCGCGTTGTCGAACATGTTGTGCTTGGTCATGAAATAACTCGCCATTTGCGCGGCGACTTCGCAAAGCACGACGCCGGGCGTGAGCGGAAAGTTCGGCATATGGCCGCGAACCCAGAATTCATGGTCGGTCATGTCTTTGTAGCCGACGCATTTCTTTTCTTCGAAATTGTCGTAGAGAATCCCGGTCAGCTGCTCCATTTCGTAGCGCTGACGGTTATATTTGCGAATGTCTTCGATCGTGGCGATCGGCTTGTCGACGTCGTAGAGAGAAGGGTCGACGATCAGCGGCTTCTTGGCCATAAGGCGTCTCCTTTTGCGGCGAATCGCGTCGTCGCGCGGGCTGGTTCACAAAAAAAGCGCGAACGAGGCGTGGACCCGCCCAGTCGCGCTTTTAAAATCGGACGCATAAGCGAACTATCGCTATCAGGTTTTGACGATTCGGCGCTTGGCGCGACGCGCTTTGGCGTTCGCGGGACGCTTGCCGTGGTTCGCCTTTTTAACGGTTCTACCAGGTTTAGCCATTATAAACTCCTTTAAGTAACGCTATGCTTGAGCCGCTTCCCGTACGCGTCGGCGACTCAAACGCCTCGATACGACCGTAGCCGTTCGAGACCGTGGACTCGATATATCGGCCTTTCAAAAGCGCCCAATCGCTCGAAAGGATAACGCCGCCGCTTTGCTGTTCCGCAATTTGCGAACGACGGTTAGGGACGAATTCATTCCCTGACGACGAGACGGCTCCGCCGCGCGAAACGAAAGAACCGCAGACTCAATCGTAGCGCGTATTATAGCCCGATTTTTTCTCTTGAAAAGGGGCGTCGAGGCGAAATATCGCCGATTTTATCGCGCCCCGTTTCCGCGCGAACGACGCTTCCGCCGACCTTTAACGCCGCTATTCCAAAAGCCCCATTTCCCGCATGAGGAGCTGGAGATCTTCCCACGCCTGTTTTTTGGCGGGCGGGTTGCGCAACAGGTACGCCGGGTGGTACGTGCAGACAACTTTCGCGCCGTTGTAGTCGTGAACGGTCCCTCTCAATTTGCCGATCGGAGAGTCGACTTTGAGCAAATTGGTCGCGGCGATCGAGCCGAGGCAGCAGATATATTTCGGCTTGACGACGTCGAGCGTCGCGTCGAGAAACGGTCGGCAATTGTCCGCTTCCTGACGCTCGGGGTTTCTGTTTTGAGGGGGACGGCAACGCACGATGTTGCAGATGAAGACGGATTCGCGCTTGATCTTCATCCCCTTTTCGATCATGTCGGTGAGGAGCTGCCCGCTTCGTCCGACGAACGGAACGCCGCGAGCGTCTTCTTCCGCGCCGGGCCCTTCGCCGATGAAACACAGCTCCGCGTAAGGATCGCCGGAGCCGAAAACCGTCTGCGTTCTGTTGGCGACGAGGTTCGGACAGAGCTTGCATTGCGCGACTTGCGCGGCGATTTCCGCAAGAGCCTTAGCGCGTTCGTCTTCGGGCGACTCGACCTTCCTCGTTTGCGGCGCGACGACGCGAAGTTCCGGCGTCGTCTGAACGTCGGGCTCTCGCTTCGGTTTTGGCGTCGGCTTCGCCGCCGGTTGCGGAAGTTCGCTTTCGTCGGAAGGCGTTTGCGCGGCCTGCGACGGCGTTCGGCGAAAATCTTTGACGCCCGCGCGCATGAGGTCCTCGAGATACTCGGACAAATAGTAGTTCAGAGACGTTTTCGAAAGCTTTTCCATCGTGAATCGTTCGCCGTGTCGTTGAAACGCGTTTAACCGCAGGCAAAAAAAGCGCGCGACGGTTCGCCGGGAACCGCCGCGCGCTACATTATAGCAGATATTGCGAACTACGCCAGTTCCGCCGTTGCGGAGCCCGGCTTCAAATCCGAAATCGTTTCCTGGAACGACGAAAAATCATCGAAGTTGCATTTCAAAGTCGGCGCAACTTCCGACGACGACCGGCTTTTCTTTACGGACGTCTCTTCGGTTGGGGACGACGTTTGTCTTTTCCCGGCGACCGTGAATCTCTTCGTAGATCTCCTGTCGATGCACCGGCACGTCGGGCGGGGCTTCCACCCCCAGCCTGATACGATCGCCGCGCACGTCGACGACCGTTACGACAATGTCGTCGCCGATGTAGATGCTCTGATCCTTGTATCTTGATAAAACAAGCATAGTAACTGCTCCTTCTTGTACTATTGTGCGTCTGTCGAGTTCCTGTCCGTAGGAACGCTAATCCCCCGAAAGGGACGACGACGGTCGACGCGCGCTCCTGTTCCCCCAGGGCGGGTTGTCGCTCCCGTCGTAAGGAGTAATACAACCACGCCGCGCCGCGATTTGCGGAAAAAACAAACAAATTCCCCGAAAAGACCCAAAAAAGAAATCTCCGGGTCTTTTGCGACGAACGCGCGGACCGCGCGTCGCCTTCGCGACGTTCGTTTGTTGAAACAAATCGCAAACCGCGCTTCCAGGCATAATGTCGCCGTGGGCGCGCGCCGCTTCATCCGGATTTTGTATCGTCTGTTCCCGGAGTCGGAATTCGACGATTCCGCAGGCTCGCGCTAAAAATAATCGGCTTTGCCGCCGCTTGTATCTCTTATGTCGTTCGGTACGACGGTAACGATTGTATGTTGACGGGTTCGTTAAAAACGACGAGATTTGTTTAAACTGTGAATCTGGCACAAAAGATATAACCGACAAAAACGTTACAAGAACGTTCTGTCTGCGGTTGTTTGTGTCAAAAAAATGAGTTTTTTTTGAAAAAAAACCGAAGTTTTTGATCTTAAACCTTGTTTTTAGGCGTAAACACAAGTAAAATTATAAAGGTTTAGAGTTTGCGTCGCTCCCCGTCGCCGGGGATAATCGGATCTCGCGACGCGTTTTTTAGCAGGAGGATCGTATGGATCAACTCACGAAAAGCAAAGAGAGCTCCTCGTTTTATCGTTGCGCGCCGCTGGTCGTCGCGTTGTGCCTGGTTATGGTCGCGGGATGTTGTTCGACCAATAATCGACCGAAGTTCCTTCAGCGACTTCAAAATCGCGAAGAGGTCGATTCCCGCCTGAACGACTCCAAAAAAGACTCGCCTTCGAATTCGTCGGATCCGTTGAAAGAGAAGGAAACGGTCGAGAGCAAGTCGTTGACCGCCGGGGCCGATTCGGGCGATCGTTCCCAGTACGTGGACAACGCAGGCGCGGCGAAGGACGCGTCCGACGCGGGCGTCGCCGCGGGTCAGGCGATCAATTTGCCGTATCGTTCCTACGCGCCCTCGGCCGATCAGGCGAGCCAGACTCCGACGCTTTTGAAGCCGGAGATTCCCGATCCCACGCCGTTGTCGACTCAGGGAACGCCGCAAGCCGATCAGACGAGCGAAGCGTCGCAAACGCAGGCCGCTCCGGAGCCTCAGCCGGAGCCCGCGCCCGCCGCGCAGGAACAGCCGGCGCCCGAGCCGCAGCCGCAGACTTCGCAGCCCGAGTCGTCCGTCCCGCAGCCTCCGGTCGTTTCCGAGCCCGAGCCCGCCGCGTCCGAACCGCAGCCGTCGACTCCGGAATCGTCGGTTCCGACGCCTCCGACGACGTTTGAGCACGCTTCCGTGGAGACTCAACAGCCGATCGCGTCCGAGCCCGCTCCCGCGGAACCGGAACAGCCGGCCGCGACTGAGCAAGACGTAACGGAACCGCAGCCGTCCGAACAAGCCGGGCCCGCCCCGACGGGGCTTCAGGGCGACTCCACGGTCGGCGATCTTGCCAAAGAAGCGACCGACGCCGCGGAGAACGTTGAGAACGCGGAGACTCCCGCAAGCGCCGAAAGCGCTCCGAACGAAACGCCGACTCCCGCCTCCGAGGCCGCGCCCGAGGATTCGACCGACGACTCCAACTGGGAGCAAAAGTACTCGGCGAACAAGACGGGCAGGAACGTTCAACTTAAAAACGCCGTCTATTCGCGAGTTCGCTCGGGGAACGCGAAGGCGGGAACCGTTCGAATGAAATCGGCGGCGCAACAGGTCGAAGTGCCCAAGACCGCGTCGGTCGTCGTCGAACGGGTCGCGCCGATCGTGCCCGTCGCGTCAAACGGCGTGTCGTCGACTGAAGAATACGTCGACGCGAGCAAATATCGCGGACGCCGCCGTCGTTGACGCGGCGACGTCAGACGTGTTACGCTAAAAAAAAGCCCGCGTTCTCATAAGAAAGCGCGGGCTTTTTTCGTTTCCGGACGGCGTTTGTTTTGTATCGTTATCAATTGAAGGAAAAGGACAATGGGCGCGGATCTTTTTCGAGGAACGTTTGGAAGGCGGATCCTGATCGCCGCCGTCGTCGGAGTCGCCCTGGTCGCCGTCGGCTTGAAAGGCGCGCAATATTTGAAAGAACCCGACCTTGAAGAAAAAGCATCTCGTATGCGGGTTTGCGGTTATTATTTCAGAGAGCTTATCAGTTACGGTTTCAACGGTAGGGACGGTAAAAAAGTTATCGACCGCGATACTGCGTATAATACGGGAGACAAACCGCTGGGTAGTTGGAGATTAGCGTATTTATATTTGATAAATTTCTGGGATTATAACGACGTTTCCTACGAGGAATCTCTTACGCTTAACGACCTCTTCAACCCTTCAAAAAGCTGGAACGAGGAGCCTAATTACTCTTTCCATCCCGACTTTTTATGTTGGAACAACAATCCGTTTTCTAAGCGCTACAACGAAACCTGCGTCATGGCGATCACGGGGAAGGACACGGCGTTTGAAGCGCTTCAAAAAGCGACCTGGCGCGATTATGAAGAGGTCTACGAGCGATGTTCGTCGACGATTCTGTTCATGGAGGCCGTTCGTTCCGGCGTTCACTGGGGACGTCCGGGCGATTTTAACGTAGAAACCGTGACGAAAGAACAACTTTTTCCCGGCAAAACCAGTAGGATCGTCGTATTATTCGGCGACGAGCGCGTTTGGCTCGTTGAGAGAACCGTTCCCATGGAGACGTTGAAACATTTTATGACGATAGAGTCGAGTCGGGAGCACGATCGTCTGCAGGAATTATCCGCGTACGGAAGAGCGATTGAATAACCGTATCCTCGAAAAGCGAATGAGTTTGGAGAAATAAGATGAACAAGGCTCTCGTTGCTGTCGTCGTTATCCTCATGGAATGCGTCGTCGGTTGCGGTCCTCCGCATAACACGCTCTATTTACGGGACGAACTCCAGCCTTTTTGTCGCGAAAACGATGCGCTCGTTTTGGCAAGTTCATGTTTTTCCGTTGGCGGCGCGTGGCGATTACGGGAGCGATTCGTTGTTCTCATAAGAAAGCGCGGGCTTTTTTCGTTTCCGGGCGGCGTTTAAAGCGTTCCAAAAAGCGACCAGTTTCAATTTGCAGACCGCGTCGGCGGAAAGACGATGACAGTTTTCGTTTTAAAACTAATCGCGATGAGCACGATGCTGATCGACCATATCGGGTTCGGCTTTTTAGACGACAATTACCTGGCGCGAACCGTCGGTCGCGAGGCGTTTGTCGTCTACGCGTTTTTAATGGCGGAGAGTTACCGCCGCCTGAAAGACAAGCCCGACCGCCTGCGCGCTCATATCGTCAAATTGCTGGTTCTGTGCGTCGTTTCGGAAATACCGTTTGACGTTTTCTTTGGAGGAGAATTGTTTGATTTTTCAGAACAAAACGTCATAACTCTTTTGTTATTGGGTTTTGTAACGCTGATCGTTCAGGGGAAACTGCGTCGGAAGATCGGCGGTCATAAGACGCTTGCGACGTTGGGAAGCGCGGCGGTCCTCGTCGTCGGTTGCGCGGTTTCTTACCTCGTGAGAAGCGACTATATGATCTCCGGCGTTTTTCTGATTGTCGCGTTCTATCAGTATCTTCTGAGAGCGGAACGTTGGGGACTATTGACGCGTCTGACGGCGCTTTGGGGCGTCGCCGCGGTTTTCGTCGTCTTGTTTTTATGGGCTTATTCGGGGCCTGGCGATTGGACGGCGATAACTTCTCTGGCGGGAGACGCTCCCTTTTGGATCAAAGGTTATTTTTTGACGGTGATTCCGTTAGCCTTTTATAATCAGAAGCTTGGCTACAACGGCAAGCGCTTCGGACGGTTTTACAGCGCCTTTTACCCGCTTCACCTCGCGGCGTTGATACTTGTCGCGGTTATCGCGGCGCGTTGATTGGGGAACGCATTCACGGGGAATATTGTATAACGCGCCGCCGGACTCCGGGGCGCAAGGCTTTTTGGAACCGCCGCTCGTTGGCGGCTCCGCGTCCTCTAGAAGGCGGCTTGAGAATTTGCGTTTTGGCGTCGCGTTATTTACCGGGGGCGCCGACTCTTGCGCTGAAATCGGTCGCGGGGTCCCAGCCGAGCGGCTCGACGTCGGGGAAGAGCTTTTGGAGTTCGTTCGCCAATTTACAGCCCCGGCAGTCGGTCATGATTACGTTGCGATCTTTGCCGACGAGAATCATTTCCGGCACGCCGTTGATCGAGTAGTAGTCGTACAACCCTTTGTAGCCCGCCTCGATCGAGCGTTTCTGCGACGTCATGAGCCACGGAATCTTTTCGTCGGCCATAAACTTCTTCAACGCGTCGAGGTCCTGATCGATACTGTACCCGACAATCTCAAACCCCGCGTCATGATAGCGTTCGTACGCTTCTTTCAAACGCGGAATCTCCTTTCGACACGGCCCGCACCACGTCGCCCACACTTCGATTAAAACGACTTTGTCCTGGAAATCGTTCCAGTCGAATTTCTTCGCGGAATCGTCCCCGTCAAATTGAATCGCTTCAAAATAGGGTTCCGAGCCGGGCAGGCGGACGTACCGTCTCACGCCGAGCGTTTGCTGAATCGGCTTGACGAGTTTGGGGTTCTCCGACGCTTCAAACGCCTCGCACAACGCGTCGAGCGCCTCTTCGCCAAGTTCCGGCGCGAACGTCCTGATCTTAATGACGATTTTATAAGCGGTTTCGCCGAAATCGGGAAAACTCAGCGCGAAGGTGATCGCGTCCCCGACAAGTTCGACAAACGCGTTTTCGCGGTTCTCGTTTGCGAGTTCAAGCGCGGCGTTGAGCCGGACGTTGAAGAGCGTCGTCGCGTAGCTGAGCGCGATTTTGGACGTCTCTTCGTCCTGATCCAGCTTCCATCGTCGCAGCGCGACGCCCGTTTGATAGCGCAGTTCGTCGAATTTCGCGCCGAAACTCCCTTCCTGCGCTTCCTGCGTCGCGTAGTTGGCGAGAACGCCGGCAAATTGCGCGTTGTACTCGACGCGTTCCTCGGGCGTGAGCGAATCGAGATCGAGAAGCGCTTTGGTCGACTTATAGAATCCCTCGCACGTCTGTTTCCAAAACGCGTCTTCGGTCGTCGCGACCTGATTGCCCCAGGTCGTCAGCGCCTTTTGATAGTCGACGAGCGCCTCTTTGTCGGGCGCGTCGGGATAAGGGGGCGGATCGAGCGCAAAAGACGCCGGGGAGGCGAGCAGGGCGCACAGGGCGAACGCGATAAGGCGCGCGGCGTGAACCGCAAGGGTTGAGCGCAGGGTCATGACGTCTCCTTTTTTCCAAGCGACGCGGGGTAATCGAACGGATTGTGCACGTCGAGCTGGCCTTCGGGGATCGGCTGGGAGGTCAGCTCGCGATACATCGGATAGTCCGACTGCATATGGACCGGCAGTTCCCGATCGCGCCACATAATCATCGGGTCGTAGGGAAGTTTCCAGCCGTTGCGCTCGTAGAATTTGACAAGCGGCTCGCGGCAGAAGAGAATCGCAAATTGATAGCCTAGTCGACGCGACTCGTCGAGCGCCGCGTCAAGCAGACGCGAGGCGAGGCCCTGTCGACGATACGGCGGGAGCACCGAAACGCCTTGAAAACTCGCCGCCGCGTAACGAACGTTCCATTCGGTCGAGATCGCGCGTTCGACGACCGCGACGTGCCCGACGACGTTTTCCGACGCGTCGGTCGCCAGAACGGTAAAGACGGGCGTCGCTTCGTGCCAGGCGCGGCGCGTTCGGAAAATCGAGTCCCAGTTGGGAAAGAGCTCGATCAGGTAAGCGCGCAACTTCGCGTCGAGCGACGCGTCGATTTGCGCTTCCGGCAGAATGCGAACGGCGACGTTGTTTACAGAAGACATTGTTCACTTTCTAAAATCGGCTTTTTTGGCGCCGGACGCCCGACGCGCAAGCCGACGATTCTCCACGCTGTTATTTTACGTTCTTTGACAATAAAAAAAAGAGGACGTTTCTTTTTTCTTTGGTTTCGCGCCTCGCGTCCTTACTTTATTTGGCGCGTTGAACAACAGGAAAAACTACGTAGACTTTATCGATAAAATCGGGACGTTTGGGAAAAAATCGGCGCCGACTCAAAATATCGCTTGATTTTATTTGCCGCGCGGTTATTATTGATTTAACCGTCGGGGGAGCGCGAAAGCGCTTTTTCAACGGCCGACGAGGCTTTTTGCGCGACGTCGCCGCCTGTGCAAGAGGGCGTTAAGTCGAGTCGTAACCCGTTTGAACGTCGGATTGGGGCCGTTGCGGTCGCGTCGTTCTTGATATTGAATTTTATAGGAGAAAAATCATGGCAGCTGTAGTTGATAAAGACGCTTGCGTCGGTTGCGGCGCTTGCGCGGGTTCGTGCCCTTGCGACGCTATCACGGTTGACGACGTCGCCGTCGTCGACGCGGAAAAATGCGCCGGTTGCGGCGCGTGCGCGGACGCTTGTCCCGCCGGCGCGATCACGGTCGAATGATCGTCGAGCTCGTTTGAATTTTGTCCCGCTCGTCGTTTTGGCGGCGAACGGGCTTTGTTTTTCCCGACGTTTTAGGCTTTCAGCCGTAGAACGTCGGGTCGTTTCGTATTAGGGCGCCGCGCCGCCGTTTGGTTTCCGATTTCGCCGAAGTCGGGAATTTGCGCGCCTTCCTTCTATTGATGGAGCCGAACTATGAGCGAAGCGGATTCCGGCGAGACCGGAACGTCGTCGAGTTCTTCCCCGGAGAGGTTCTCGAACAATAAAATCGCGAGGCTTATCGCCGAAATTGCCGCCCGTACGAGTCGCGGAGAGACGATCGACGTCGAATCGCTGGGCCCCGTCGACGAAACGCTCGACGACAGGACGCAGGCGCTCGCGACCAAAATGCTTCAGGCGAAATGCGAGGACGCGAAACAAATCGTCGACAATTCCGCCGACGTCGTCTCGCTTTTGGACGCCGTGAAGAACTGGACCGAGCGCTTCACGCGCAAATTGAATCCGGACGCGTTTGAGAGTCTGACGACGATCTTTCGCATGGTCGGCGCGGCGGCGTCCGGAGAATACCTGGGTCTGTCGAAAACGACGATCGCGTGTCTTGTCGGCGCGTTGCTCTACTGTCTGTCTCCCATCGACGTCGTTCCCGACGTTCTTCCGATCGTCGGTCTCTTTGACGACGCCTTCGTTCTTTCCATGACCGTCAAAAGCGTCGCCGACGAACTCAAGACGTTTCGCATGTGGGAACGTCTGAAAACGGCGCGTTCGATTCTCGCTTCGTATCTTCCTTATTTCAGAGATATTAAGCGCGCGATTATCGTGCCCGGCTGGATGACGGAAAACGACGACTGTTCTGCGGAAATCGAGGTGTTAAAGCCCGTCTTTCCCAACGCGACGTTCGAGCTCTTTTCCTGGAAATCCAACGCGTCGTGGGACGCCGCGAGAACGTATATCGACGAACAGGGCCCCGACGAACTTGACGAATTCCTGCGCAAGTCGAACGATTTGAGTTCCGTCGCGCTCGTCGGACATTCGCTTGGAGCGCGGCTTGTCGCGCGAACTCTGGCGCGTTTGTCCAAAGAGCCGTCGAAAACGTCGTTTTGGTCGCGCAAGCCGCTCAATCGCGTGTCGCAGGCGTTTCTTCTCGGCGCGGCGATCGACGTCGACGACCCCGACCTTCCTCTTGCCGCCAAAGGCGTTACCGCGCCGTTGTGCAACTTCTTCAGTCAGTCGGATCGCGTGCTCGGATATCTCTATCGCGTCTCGGAACAAAGAACTCCGATCGGTCTGTCGGGGATGGCGGGCTCGTGCGAGAATTACATAGACTGCGCCGTTACCGGGCGCGAAGAGTCCTGGCTTGATTTTACCGAAAAAGCGGCGTCGATATTGGCGTTTTTCAAGTCGACGACGTTTCTTACGTCTTTTTCGCTCGCCGACAGTATCGCCAGCGGTTTGCCCGAGTATTACGGACACCAGTTCAAATTGTACGCGCAGTTCTTTAAAGAGTCGGCGCTTAGCGGAGTCGAACCGACCTCGTAAAACGCGTCGGCGCCGCGTTGATTTTCTCAAAAAGCAAATAGCCGGGGATGCAAATCCCCGGATGGCGACGATTTACGCGTTGCGTCGATTTTCGCAAATAGCCGGGGACGTTAAGTCCCCGGATGGATATGTGTTTTGGCGCCGCGTTGATTGGGGAAATCTGCGTTTTGGCGCCGCGTTTATTGAGGGATTCTTGTGTTTTGGCGCCGCGTCGATTATCGCAAATAGCCGGGGACGTCAAGTCCCCGGATGGATATGCGTTTTGGCGCCGCGTCGATTGAGGGATTCTTGTGTTTTGACGCCGCGTTGATTGGGGAAATCTGCGTTGACGCAGTATATTGTATGACCCGCCGCCGGACTCCGGGGCACAAGGCCCCTGCGTCCTTTAGAAGGCGGCTTGCGAACTGTAGTTCACGCGTTGCGTTTTTTGAAGAATCTTGCGTTTTGGCGCCGCTCTGTTTGCCTGCAGCGTCCGGCGGACTTCAAACCATGCCCCAGCGTTTTCTCAGAATCCAGTCGAGGGTCATGAGCGCGACAAACGCCCAAAAGATCGGCCAGACGTCGTAGAGCGACTTCTTAACTTCGCGGACGTCGACGATCGTTTCGCGTTGTTGCAGCAACTCGTCGATAAACGCCGCGAACTCTTCCGGCTCGACCGTCTTGCCGCCCGCGGCCAGGGCGAGATTCTCAAGCGTCGCGCGATTCGCTTCCGGACGTTCCAATTCGATATTCTGCGAGAAGACGAGAAACCTCGACTGAGCCGACTGCAAAACCGCGCCCGTCGGGGAGAGAAGTTCCGCCTCCACGACGTAATCGCCGGGCTCGCCCGTGTTTTTGCCCAGCCCTTTCCAAACGCCGTTTTCGTCGTTCATATCGACGCGTTCGCGTTCGCCGTCCGGCCCGACGATCGTCGCCCGGACTTTGAGCCCGGTCGGATCTTCGTCCGGCTTCGGCCGATACTGCGCGCGAAATTCGACCGGTTCGTCGGTCGCGAATCGGGACCGATCGAGTTCGACCGCCAACTCGCCTTCGAGCAACTCGTCGAATTTGGCGGACCATAACAGCAGCTGGCGCCAGAACTTCGCGTGTTCCGATTCCGCGCCGCGCATGCGCCAGCGCCACGTCGAGTCGGTCGCCAACACGACGACGCGTCCCTCGCCGTACTGCTGCGCGACCAGCAGCGGCGTCGTCGCTTTTTCGTCGGGCGTTCCCGACGCGTTCACGGGCGCGGCGTTTAACAGGACGCGCGCGTTCGGCTTCAGCCTGCCGAGCCGATAGATCGTCGACAAGTCGGGCATGCCGCGCCAAATCTCCTGATTTTTCTTTGCGTCCAAACTAAGTTGAACGATATAGGCGTCGCGTCCGCGGGAAGGCGTCGGCAGAGCGCGAAACGCGCCGAAAACGCGCATGCGCTGCGTTTCGTCCGATCCGGCGTCGAGCGAGGCCAGATCGACGTCGAGCGAGAGTCGGTCGGCGACGCTCGTCTGAACGGGCAGCGCGTTCGCCAGCGGCGTTTCCGCGTATCCGCCCAGACTCAACGAGCGTTCTCCGGCCAGAACGACCAGCCCCGCGCCCTCTTCGACGCGCCGCGCGAGCTCTTTGAGTTCGTTCGGCTGAAACGCGGACGCGTCGACGTCGCCCAGGACGTAGACGGCGAATTTGCCCTCGGAAAAAAACGTTTTGTCCAGCGGCTTGCGCGAGCGCGTATACTCGGCGACCATCTCCGCTTCCGTCATGTCGGGCGACTTGGCGACCATCGACGTCGTGGGAGGGCGCCAGTAGCGAACGCGCACGTCGGACGCCGTCTCGAGCGCGGCGCGCAGAAAATTCTGCTCGTAGCGGCGCGTTCCTTCGATATACAGCGCGTCGACGCCGCGATCGATCGCTTCGACAAACGCGCTGAGTTCGTTGTTCGTTTCGACCAGTTCGTCCTGTTGAACGGCGGCGGCGACGCTCAATTTCCACTCGCCCGGCGTTTCCGGCCTGCACGTAAACTGATAGGGAATCGTCGCGTCGGCGCTCGTCGGCGCAAGCGTCGTTTGCGCGACCGTTTCCATCTTGCCCGACTCCGTTTCGAGCGCGAGCGTCAGCGGAACGTTCAAATTGGCGCATCCGAGAAGCCGGACCTGGCCGGAGACGGTCAGCTCGTTGCCGAGAAAGACGTGGTCGTTGGCGCGCAAGTCGAGAACGGCGACGTCGCGCGCGGTCGCGGACGCGTCGGCGGACCCAAACGGAACGGCGTAAACGGGGCGCCCGGCGTCGCGCAGCCTCAACGCGGCGTCCTGAGTCGGAACGGCGTCTTCGGGGATTTTCGCGCGCTGGGCTCCGTCGGAGAGAATCGCCGCGCCCACGAGCCGCTTGCCGGCGGTCGCGCGCGCGATTTCCGTGAGCGCGTCTCCGATTTTCGTTTCCGATCCGGTCGGCGTCTGAGGAAAGAGAATTTTGCCGTCCTCGACGTCGAGTTCTTCGAGCGAATCGCCAAATCCGTAGACGTGAACGTCGAATTTTTCGCAGAGCGCGCGAAACGGCCCGCTTGCGTCGTCAAACGCTTTTTGAAGCGCTTCGTACCGACTCGCGTTTTCGCCCGCGTCGCGTATCGACATACTTTCGGACAGGTCGCACAGAAACGCGATCGACGCGGGCAATTCCTCTTTTTCTTCGGAGACGACCGACGGACGCGCGAACAAAACGGCGAAGAGAAGAACGACGGTCAGACGAATAACGAACTCGGCGCGACGCCGCGACGTCGACGTTCCCGGCTCCTTCGGGCGCAGACAGAAAAGCCCGACGACCAGGGCGGCGAGCAGGGCGGCGACGAGCGTCCAGCTGTCGCCAATCGGATCGAAGGATAGTCGGGGCATTGCGTTTTGCGAAAGGGCGAAGGTAACGCGCGCGGCTCCGTTGCCTCGCGCCGCCCTATTATAGCGTTTTTGGCGCTCGACGCAACGGCAAACGAACCTGACGCGAACGCGGCGGTTACGGAGCCTGACACAGCCCGCTCAGTTGGAAATTTCTGATCTCGCCGTCGAAGAATTCCGGCTCGTTGCGATACAGCGGGTTGCCCCCGAGCGCGACGAGCGTCGAATCGGTCGACATAACCTCTTCGACGTTGAGCGTTCCAAGCTCCCGATCGTCGATCCGGACCGTCCACGTATTCTCCCGCTTGACGACGCGCAATTTGTGCCAGACGTCTTTTTCAATCGGAACGCGTTGCGTCATGCCTCCCGCTTTGGTCGATTCGACCGCCCCGTAGATTCTTCCTTCGGCGTCGATCGCGACGCGCAACGGGTCGTCCATGCCCTTGCCCCATGCGGAAACAATTTGCGCGATATTTTCGCGTTCCGGCGTTCCCGTAACTTTAAATTCCAGTTCCGCCATATATTGAACGCGCGGAAAGTCTTCGAGCCGGTAGATTACAATTGAGTTTTGGCCGTTGAAGCGGACGGAATTCTCGCCCGACGTCGCGTCGACGGCGTCTTTGAGCGTTCCGGGTTCCGGGTCGGGTTTGCCGTCGAGCGCGTCGACGATCAGCGGACGAAAGGTCTTTTTCGCCTCTTCGCGCTTCAAAAACGCTTCGTAATCGAATTCGGGCAGACTCGCGTCGACGGAGAAACGGCGGCCCGGCGCGAGCGATTCGGTCCTGCCAAATTCGTTTTCGGCGACGACTTTCCAGAAATACGTCCCGCCGGGTTTAAGCGCTTCGGCCTGTTCCGGCGTCGCGACGGCGGTTTTGCCGTCGGCCGACTTCGCTTCGAAGAGAATCGCGTCGAACGTTTCCGAATCGGAGACCTGAACGGTAAACGCGAATTTCTCCGCGTCGACGACGCTTCGCCATGAGAACGGAATCGCGCCCGGCGCGACGTCGGCGTTTTGACCGGGCGAGTCGCACGCGGGGACGGGGGGCGCGATTTGCGTCGCCGGGAGCCACGAGGCGTAAGTCGCGCCGAGCGAGCCGGCAAACGCGAAATCGACCAGGAAAAGGGGCGGCGCCGACGCGTCTTCAGGCGTCAGCCTGACGAAAACCTGCGGCGAATAGAACCCGACGCGCTCGGCGTCGGGATTCGACGAGACGAGTTCGATTTTCGCGTCGTCAAACGCTTTGGGGGAGATCGTCGGAATCGCGTCTTCTTCAAACGCGTTGAAATATTGGTCGTACGCCAGGAGCAGGGGACCGTAGTAGACGGAAATTTTGCCCGCGAAATCGCCGTCTCCCGACACGTAGCGTAATTTCATCGGCAGGTTCAGCGCGATCGTTTCGCCGCGTTTCCACGTTCGTTTCACGGCGACGTATTTGCCCGGCGTCGCCGCCGTTTCTCCTTCGGGCGTCGCGAGCGTCGCGCCGTCCGCCCATTCGGGGACGCGCAGACAGAGCGTCGCCGTTTCTTCGGAGCCGTCGTCCGGACCAAGTTCGATCTCGACCTTTCCGTCGACGGGATAGTTCGTTTTTTGCGTCAAAACGAACTTTTTCTTATTGAATAAAAACGTTTGCGATCCTTCGCCGTAGTAGTTTAAATACAGCGCGCCGTCGCCGTCGTCGTCTTTGCCGCGCATGACGCCCCAGTTGACAAGTTCGGCGAAGCCGCGCGGGCTGTTGACGCTGCAGCAGTTGAGTTCCGGCTGGCCGGGCCGCGACTGAAAGACGATCGTGTGAAACGACGCCTCGCGTCGACCGTTCATCGGCGTGTTGTACGAACACCAGCTTCCGGACGGATGCGTATACGCGCAAACGGCGTTGTAGAGCGCGTTTTCGAGCGCGTCGGCGCAACGCGGATCGCCGGTCGCGCGCAGCGCTTCGACGCTCGTCGCGATCCACGCGACGGTGCAGCACGTTTCGATCGCGGCGTTTTTAAACGGGCTGCCGATCGCGCCCTCGTTGGAGCTGAACGAGCCGTTGTTGTGGACGTCGCGTTTATAGACGCTTTCCCAGAGGTTCAGGAACGCGCGACGATACGATTCGTCCCCTTCGGCGCGCGCGAGCTCTTCGAGTCCGAGAATCGTGTGCAGCGACTCCCAGCGCGGCTGCGGCGTCTTGTAGAATTCCGTTCCCGCCAGACCCTGACGGTAGAAGTCGCCGCGTTCCTGAAGATCGACGAGGACCTTTCGCGCCGCGTCGAGGAAATGTTCTTCGCCCGTGATCCGATAGAGTTGACACAGCGCCGTCATGATCGAGAAGTTCACTTCGTCGGAGCCGACGTCGCTGACGCGCTTTTCGTTCCCGTCTTTGTCGGGATTGAAGAAAATCTTTTCGAAGAAGAACCCCGCGCGTCGCGCCGCCTCGAGCGCGTCGGGGTCGCGATAGCGTTCGTAATAGAGCGTAAGCGCGCTCATGGCGTGATAATGCGCCCAAAGATCCCAACAGACGACGAGCCGTTCGTCTTTTGAGTACGCCCCGAGATACCCGTCTTTGTCCTGACTGGCGATGAGCGCGCGAATCGTCGCGCGAACGGTCGCCTGCAACTCGGGATCGTCGCGCGTCTGCAAAAACAAAATCGCGTTTTCAAGATATTTTCCGACGAATTCCCCGACCCACGGCACGTAGTACCCGCTCGATTTCGGCTGACGTTCGCGCAGTTGCAACACGCTCAACATCGCGGGGTTCGCCCTGGGCGCGCGCAGAACCCAGTTCTGAACGACCGCGTCCATGCGCGTTCCGATTTCGCCCCGATAGTCGGCGCGAAGATCGGGAAACGACGCGAGTTTTTGCGGAAGGACGTCGACCTTTTGCGCAAGCGCGACGGTCGGCAGAAGGAACAGGAGGAAGAGAGCGAGGCGAAGCGACGTTTTCATAGCGTTTTTGTTTGACTGGAAAAGGGGCGGTATAAGAAGCGTCGCCCTTGCCGAAGACGTTCGATAAAAACGTTCGGCAGGGGCGATCGACGTTTATGCGAACGCGTTTTCAATGCGAAACTTCCGTCACGGCAAGTCGCCGGAGAAGAAGTCGAGCGCTTTGGGGAGCGAGACGCGCCAGTAGTCCCAGGAGTGGACGCCGTTTCGGACGCGGAGTTCGCACGGAACTTTCAGCGTTTGCGCTTTCCGGAAGAATTCCCATGCGCCCTGGAGGCAGAAGTCGTCGTCGCCGCAGTCGATAGTGAATTTGACGGCGTTTTTGTCCTCGAGTTTGTCGAGCATGAGCACGACGTCGTTCGCTTCGGCGTAGGCCAGTTTGGCGTCGAAGTCGTCTTCGTCGCTTTTCGGGCGGCGCTGACCGAACATGACGGCGGGGCTCATGGCGTAGGCGGCGCTAAATAAGTCGGGTCGGCGCAACGCGTAAAGCAGCGTTCCGTAACCGCCCATCGACAGCCCCGCGACGGCGCGGTTCGCTTTGTCGGTCTTGCAGCGGTACTCTTTTTCGATCGTCGGAATAAGCGTCTCAAAGAAAAACGTCTCGTACTTGTCGTCGGAGCCGTAGACGTCGCGATACCACGTGTCGCGCGCGTCGGGCATGACGATAATTCGCTTGCGGTCCGGTTTGGCGTCGAAATACGCGTCGCAAATTCCCTGCATTCGTCCTTTTTCGGCGCTCGACCACGTTTTTTCGTCGTCGGTGAGTCCGTGGAGCAGGTACAGAACCGGATAGCTTTCTTCGCCGTCTTCGTATCCGGTCGGAAGATAGACGATATAGCGAACGTCTTGTCCGCGTCCGTCTTTGACGACTCCTTTAACAAGTTCGCTGGCAAAATTTTGCGTCGCGCCGACAATTAGCGCCGACGCCAGGAAAAACAACGCGATTAGCGACGATTTGATCGTTTTCATAACGGGTTCCTTGTATGGAGGGTTGGGGTCGAACGCGTTTATTGTACGGCGCCGGACGTCGAAAAACAAGTTTTTTGCCGTTGATTCGGCGTCTTTTGGACAAAAAAATTGACGTCGGCGTTTCGCGTCGGTATACTCGGAGAGACAATCGTTTTCGCGCGGCTCGAATCGATTCGCGCGTTGTTCAACTTCCGACGTCAGCGTAAAACAGGTTAAATAAAATGACGAACACATTGCGGCGTTTTTCGATATTGGCGGCGCTCGCGCTTTTGACGTTCGCGCCCGGCGCATGGGCGTCCGACGTCGCGGTCGATCTTCAGGCGGAGTCGGCGCGCGAGTATTTCTCGCTTAAACAACAACTTGCCGAAGGCATGCGTCCGAACGTCGCGCAGACGGCGCGCAACGAACAGGCGACGCTGCTCGAATCGGATCGCGACCCGCTCGATATCGTCGTTCGCCGAACGTCGGCGCTGCTCGACGAGCTGCAAAGCTCCTGCGACGAAGGGGCGCTGACGCAAGTCGAAGCGAATTGGGCGGATTTCCTCAAGCGCTACGAGGCGGCCTGTCAAAACGTTACGAAAGAGAACGTCGACGCGCCCGAAATCGCCGCCGCGCGTCTGGCGCTCTTTAACGAAGCGTGCCGACTGCGCCGCGCGATCGCGCTAAAGAACCCGGCGCTGACGTTTAACGACGTTTTGTTCATCAAGCGCGACTACTGTCCCAACGCGCCCGGCGGGGAGCTTGCGGGCAATCATATGGTCGACCAGTTCTTCGGATTCAACGCGTATCCCGGCGGGGGTCTGTTCCTGCTGAAAAACGCGTTTACCGACAAGCCGGAGCTTGTGAACGTGCTGGAAAATTCCGTCGTCGAAAACGGCCGGCTTAAAGGAACGAAACTCGACGCGACGTGGGGTTTTCTCGCGCCGCACCTGACGTACGACGGCAAACAGATTTACTTCGCGGCGACCGACACGAAATCGCCTCGCCACGCGTACGTCTGGAACGAAGACAACAGCTATCATATTTTCCGCGTGAACGTCGACGGCTCGAATCTCGTGCAGCTTACCGACGGGCCTTACGACGACATCGACCCGTGCCTGCTGCCCAACGGGCGCGTCGTCTTTATCTCCGAGCGTCGCGGGGGGTACGGTCGATGCCACGCGCGGCCCTGTCCGAGTTACACGCTCCACTCGATGAATCCGGACGGAAGCGACATAACGCTGCTGAGTCCGCACGAGACGAACGAATGGGCGCCGTCGGTCGACAAAAACGGGATGATCGTCTATACGCGCTGGGATTACGTCGATCGTGGGGCGTGTCAGGCGCACCATCCGTGGACGACGTTCCCGGACGGCCGCGACGCGCGCGCGATTCAGGGCAACTACACCGAAGACGAACACGCGCGTCCGCATTTCGAGACGTCCCTGAAGCAGGTCCCCGACTCGAATCTTCTCGTGGCGACCGCAAGCGGACACCATACGCAAAACTTTGGCTCGATTATTCTTATCGATCCGCTCGTTGAAGACGACGACGTCGGGGACGACCCGATGGCGCCGATTCGACGCGTTACGCCCGACCAGCTCTTCCCGGAAGCGGAGATCGGCGTTCACGGCCCGCCCACGAACTACGGTCAGCCGTTCCCGTTGAGCGAAGATTTCTTCCTGGTCGTTTACGACGCGTTCAGCGGGTCCGCCAAGGGGCACGACAACGATTTTGGAATCTATTTGCTCGATTCGTTCGGGAACAAGATTTTGCTCTATCGCGATCCGGAAATTTCGTGTCAGCATCCGATTCCGCTCGCGGCGCGGCCCGTACCGCCGGTCATTCCGCACCAGACGCTCGTCGGAATTCCGGAGTCGGAACGCGATCGGTTCGACGTCCCCGCCGAACTCCCGAAGACGGCGACCGTCGGCCTGGTCGACGTCTATAAGACGACGCGTCCGTTCCCCGAAGGAACGAAAATCAAAGAACTTCGAATCGTTCAGGTCCTGCCGAAGACGACGACTCACGCCAACTGGCCGTGGATCGGGTTCGGGGGCGACAACAGCGCGCGAAAAGTCTTGGGCAAAGTCCCCGTCGAAGAGGACGGGAGCGCGCGATTCGAGGCGCCGGTGAACGTTCCGTTCTATATTCAGGCGCTCGACGCGGACGGCGTCGCCGTGCAGACGATGCGCAGCGCGACGTACGTTCATCCGGGCGAAACGCTTACGTGCCTGGGCTGTCACGAAGGGCGCTTCAACACGAACCAGAACCTCGATTCCGTAACGCCGACCGCGTTTACGCGCGCGCCTTCGACGATCGAGCCGGACGTCAAAGGCTCCAACCCGTTCAATTACCCGACGTTGGTGCAGACGATTCTCGACAAACATTGCGTCGAGTGCCACGAACAGGGCGCGAAAGAGGGCAAGACGTTCGAGTTGGGGCGCGGCCCGGAAGATCAGTATTTCCTGACGTCGTATATCAATTTGCGTCCGTATATCTACGTGACGGGCAACGGGAACGTCAATCCCAAAGCTCCGGTTTCCGAACAGCCGGACACGGGCTGGTCGTGGAACCTGTTCACCAAGGCGAAGACGTATCCGGGCCAGTTTGGCGCGAACGCCTCGCCGTTATGGAAGACGATTAAAGAAGGGCATTACGACGTCAAATTGAGCGACGAAGAAATGCGCGCGCTCGCGCTCTGGATGGACAACAACTGCGATTTCTTCGGCGCGTACGAACTCGACACGCTTCAGGCTCAACGTCATGGCGAGATTGTGAAGCCGACGTTGGAATAGGTCCGGAGTCGGTCCGGCGGCGGACTCCCGGTTCGCGGTCCGAAGCCGGACTGGCGGTTCGCGGTCCGACGGCGGACTCCCGGTTCGCGCTTCCGCGCGGAGATTGAGTATCCGCTCCCGTTGGTCGCTTGTAGTCCGGAGCCGGACTGGCGGTTCGCGCTTCCGCGCGGAGATTGAGTATCCGCTCCCGTTGGTCGCTTGTAGTCCGGAGCCGGACTGGCGGTTCGCGCTTCC
>JAFZNK010000123.1 GCA_017550965.1 Thermoguttaceae bacterium | reverse complement strand
GCTTACGACGTCGAACGCACGATCGAAGCGGTTCGCAACTCCTGGGAAAATCGTTGCTGGGTCAAACTCGCCGATTTCACCTGATCGAAAGATCTCCTTAAACGGCGTCTGTAACGCCGTTTGACTCCTTGGACGCGCCCGACGTTTTTTCGGAAACGCCGGGCGTTTTTTTGGCGTGCGTTTTGAGTTAAAAGAGAAGAAAAAACGCTGTTAACGTTGCAACTTTTGCAATTTTTTCAAAAGTTGCAACGTTAACACGGTTTTTTGTTTCGATATGTCTGCGGCGTCGCGATTGTCGCTTGCGTAAGTTTTCGTCGGGCGACCAGAATAATTTTCGTTGAACGAAGAAAATTTGTCGTTCAACGAAAAATATTCCGCCGAAACCGTCGACGGCCGAGCGCGCATGGTAGTTTGCCGTATCGAAAGAGGACCGTTTTACGCTGGAACGCAGACGGAAGCTGATTTCTGAAATAGTCTCGAAAAAAAACGACGATTCACAACACGCTGATTACAACTTTCGGACTCAAACGCGAGGAGTACTGCGACGATGTTGTCGGCACGATAACGCCGGACGATTTATTTGAAAAATAGACTTCGACTACGGAGACCTTTATATGCCGTTCGATTACAAAAAAGAGTACAAAGAATTCTATCTTCCGCCTAAAAAGCCGACGCTTGTCGACGTTCCGGCGATGAATTTTGTCGCCGTGCGCGGGAAGGGCGATCCCAACGACCCTGACGGCGACTATCAACGCGCGCTGAACGTTCTGTACTCCGTCGCTTATACGCTCAAAATGAGCTATAAGGGCGCGCGGGATATCGGCGGGTTCTTTCAGTACGTCGTTCCTCCGCTTGAAGGGTTCTGGTTCGACGTCGACGAAAAGGGCGTCGACCTCTCTCAAAAAGACAAGTTCGAGTGGCTTTCGGCGATTCGATTGCCCGACTTTGTCAAACAAGACGATTTCCGCTGGGCGGTTGAGACGGCGTCGGGAAAGAAGAAGTTCGATTGTTCGGCGGCGCAATTTGTTATGATCGACGAAGGACTTTGCGCGCAATGCATGCATATCGGGAGCTACGATTCCGAAACGCGAACGCTCGAACTTATTCGACAATTTGTCGAGGAGCAGGGGTTGACGTTCGACTTTTCCGAGACCAGACTGCATCATGAAATCTATTTGAGCGATCCAAGAAAGACGGCGCAGGAGAAACTTAAAACGGTTTTGAGAACGCCCGTTAAAAAAATCAACGAGTGAGGAACAACAGTGATGAACGGTCAATTCTCGTCTTTAAGAAAGACGACGCTTTGCGTTTTGCTATGCGTCGCCTTTTCAATCGGTTACGCGAAAATCGTCCTGGCGGCGTCAAACGAGGAGATAACGTATTGTTACGCCGAGTATCCTTTGGAACGCGCCGGAGTAGCGTTGCATTTGGATCGCGTCGTCGTCGACGGCGTCGAACCGCGGAAGAATATCCTTCTGGTTCACGGCGTTACGTATTCTTCTCACGAATTTGACGTCGACTATCGGGATTACAGTCTGGTTCGGAGATTAGCTCGCGAAGGATACGGCGTGTGGCGTTTGGACGTCGCCGGATTTGGTCGGTCGGGCGATGTGAAGGACGGATTTGTTCCAAATTCCGACTACGCGGCCGAAGATATTAACGCGGCGGTCGAAACAATCGTCGCCGAAACCGGGCAAGATAAAATCGACGTGTTGGGCTGGAGTTGGGGCACGATCACCGTCGGACGCTTCGTCGCGGCTTGGCCGGAACATGTTCGCAAGGCGGTTTTGTACGCGCCCGTCCTTTACGGGGTCGGCGAATTTGAAGTTGCCGAGCCGTTTCATCACAACACGTGGGAACATTCCGTCGAAGATTTCCAACGCGCGCCGGACGGTTCGATCGACGAATCGATCGCCGATCCGGTAGTCGTCGCGGTTTTGAGTTCCAACAGCTGGCGCTACGATCGCGAAACCAGCCCGAACGGGGGCCGTCGCGACGTATGCGTTTCGGAGGAGACGCCGCTTGTCGACGTCGCGAAGATTTTCGTTCCGACGTTGTTGATTTGCGGGGACAAGGACCCGTATATAAAATCAGACCGGATCGACGCCGCAATCAAAGAACTCCCGGAAGGCTCGGCTCTTGAAGTCATTAAGGGCGGCTCTCACGTCGTCATGCTCGAAAAACCGTATTATCGCGATTTTCAGGAGCGATTGATTCAATTTTTAAATTGCGACGTCGCGACGCCGTGAGCGTCGCAAGGAATAGGGAACAAAATCAATGCTCATCCGAAAGTGTCGGGAAGACGAAATCATTTCTGTCGGCGCGTTTTACGACGACGTCGTTTTGTGGCTTGACAATCACGTCAATTATCCAAAATGGCTGTATAAAACGTATCCGTCGGAGTCGTTTGTTCGCGACATGACCGCGACGCAAGCGCAATATCTTTGTTTTGACGGTCCAAAACTTGTCGCCGCGTTTGTTCTAAACGACGACCCGCAGGGAGATTATCAGAAGGGCGCGTGGAGCAGGGCTCTTCCCGACGGCGCCTATATGGTTTTGCACGCGTTGGCGATCGCGCCCGAGCGGCAGGGAGAAGGGTTGGGATCGGAGATTGTTCGCTTTTGCGTCGAGCGCGCGAAGTCTCTTGATTATCAGGCGCTTCGCGTGGATATTGTGCCCGGCAATTGGCCCGCGAAGAAACTATATGAGAAAAACGGGTTCGACTATGTCGGCGACTTTGATTTGGGACGCGGGTACGAGCATATACCGGTCTTTAGTTTGTTTGAGTTGAATTGGTAGAAGCCGCGTTGCGCGCTTGCGTCGCCGTCCGCCGCGCTGCCTGCGGCATACGGCGGACGAAGCCGCCTTTTGCCTGCGGCTCCAATTTTGCGTCTATTCGGTTTTGCAGTATCTGTCGAAATACTTCTTCCAGCGTTTGTTAATTGTTTCTTTCATTTCCGGGGAGAGCTCGAATTTGTTCTTCCGATAGCTCTTTTGCGTCGCGGCGAAGCGAGTGAATTCCTCTTTGCGTTCGTCGAACCCGTCGATTCCCAGTTCGCGATAGATCTTTTCGATCGTTTCCACCGGCTGAGCGACTAATTCGTCGTAAGTAACCTCGCAGAAATTGCCTTGGGGAATCTCCTGAACGTCTTCGCAAAACGCGTCGTACATCTGTTCGAAATTGCGCAGAACTTTTTCTTCGAGTTCCGGCCCCCCTTTGGGATTTTGAAATCCGTGCGTTTTCGCGAGTTTCGTCCAGAGATTGACCGTAGACGGAAAGAGCGTGTACGGATCGCGCGAGATATGCACGAACTTGGCGTTGGGGAACCGTTCGCGAATCGTCTTGACGCGCGCGGTGTGAGGAGGGGATTTAAGCACGATCGTCTTGTTATAAGCGACCGTTAACGCTTTTAATATGTATTCGAGCGAATCAAGCCAGCGTTTGCGATCGGAGTCGGAGACGTCGCGAAGCGTGAGGTATTTTTCGTCGATCGGCTTGCCGTTGGGAAACGCGACGTCGCGATAGGGCGAGTTCATGCCCAGCGCGCAAATCGCAAATTCGTCCTCTTGAGGTCGATCGAGTCCGGCGGCCATATTGTCCATTGGGCGTTTGTTCGGCATGAGGTATTTGACCCAGGGGCGAAAGATCGGGCCGGAGACGAGAAAATGCGCCGGCGCGAAACATTCGTAAGTGTCCGAACACGCGAAACGTTCGTCGCGCATCATGTACTCGTGGAGCAACGTCGTGCCGCTGCGCCAGTGTCCGACGATAAAAATCGGCTCGCCGACGAGTTTTGCGTCGCGAATCTTCCTGCCGTAAAGAACCTTTTGCCAAAACGCCCAAAACGAGCCGTTAAACGCCAGACACGTTACAATAAAAGCCATCGGCAGGCGGAACGGCGCGACGCGCCAGCGCGCCGAGTTGAGCAATTTGATCCACGCGCAGAACGTCATGCCGTCCCAGAATCGAGGATGCCAGAATTTGTCGGCGCTTCCCCCGCTTGAAATTTTTACGACGCCCGATTTCTTCTGTTCTTGATTTTCAGTTTTTTCTGCCATAACTCTATAACTCGATTTGTTTATTGAACAATATGGAGTCCGGAATCGTCGATTTCGTACGGTATGATTTCGTCGGAACAGACGCTGCCGCGATGTTTGAAAATATAGAGCGCGCGACGGAACTTCAAGCCGTCGCGAATTTTTCCGAGATAAATAACGGTGTTCGCCTGCGCGAAATAGTCGCCCTCTTCAAGCGGTTTTTCCAGAAGCGCTTCGAGCGACGTCTCGCGAGACGTGTACGAAAGGATCGTTCCGACGTCGGCGGACGAATACGCGTTCGCCTCAATTTGATTCTGATACGTTCGGAAGTTCTGTCGAAAGAGATCGCGCGCGACCCAGGACGCTTCTTTCTTCACAATTTGCCGATCGACGTATTCGAGCAGTTCGAATTGAATCGAATCGCCCTGCCGTTCGACCGGCTCGATACCGTCGACGACCAGTCGTCTCGCGCCCTGCGCGAAATTTGTGTAGAGAAACGCGATCGTCGCGTCCAGGCGGCGCGTGAGATCGTATTTCCACTCGCGCCATTCGTCTTCGTCGAGATCGCGTTTGGTAACTCGTCGACCGGCGAAAGGAAACGCCTGGAAATAGTCGGCGGAATAGCGTTCGTTCGCGCGAATCTTCGCGAAGAATTCGTCGGGATCGAACGTCTTGTCCGGGGACTGTTCGGAAATCGTCCAGTCGAAGAGCGATTTGGCGTATTCGCCGTGATTTTGCGAGTCGCCTCGCGCCGTAAGATCGAGAATGATTCCGCGCCGACTTTCTTCGGAAGCCGCGTAGCCCGCGTTAAGGAACTGGAGCGCGAATTGAGTCTTCCCCATGCCGGACCCCGCGACGATCGCCGTCGTCGTTCCCGGAATAAGACCGCCCCCAAGATAGGCGTCCAGACCGGCCACGCCCGTCGAAAGACGATTTGACATATGAACAGTTCTCCCTGTCGCAAGGATTCGAATTGACGTCGCGAACTTATCGCCGCATAAAAATTTCTCGTCGAGTATTTTACAACGCTTATGGAAATCGTCCAGACCTGCGCGACCGCGCCCTTTTTTCAACTTCTTGACAAGAGAACTGGATTTTTAAACGCGACCGGTTTATAATGAAGGAGCGCGTCTGAGCGACGTCGACGCGCGTTACTAGAGACGTCGTCAAGAGAAGCTATGAGGAGAATTGTCATGAGAGACATGCCGGTAACGGTCCTGGGATTTGGCATGATGGGGCGCGCGCGTAACGTGTCTTACGCCGACGTTACAAAATATTACGGAGATTCTCCGATCAACCCGTATATCGCGCAAGGGTTTGTTCTTCCCCACGAAGCGGACGCGGCGCGCAAATTGGGCTGGGACGTCAATCTTGACTTAATGGACGCGGTTCGAAACGACAAGTCCGAATACGTCGACATTTGCCTTCCCAACGCGCTTCACCACAGCGTCGCGCTTGCGGCGATCGAAGCGAAAAAACACGTCTTCTGCGAAAAGCCGCTCGCAATCTCGCTCGACGAGGCGCGCGAAATGAAAGAAGCCGCCGAAGCGTGTCCGGGGCTGCTCAACTCGGTCAACTTCATCTACCGTCGATGCCCAGCCAACGTCTACGCGCGTCAAATCGCGCAAGAGAAACAATTTGGCGAACTTCTCGAAGCGCGGTCGTATTACAATCAGAGCTGGGGCGGGCCCGGAACGGGGTTCGGGTGGCGCTTCGACGTCAAGGCGGGTGGCGGAACGCTTGGCGACCTCGGCTCGCACGCGATCGACATGTTGCATTTTATCACCGGCATGCTTCCGAGCGAAGTGAGCGCGACTCAGGTAACGCACGTCAAAGAGCGCATGGGGACGATAACAAAAGACGACGGCTCGACCGAACGCGGGCCGGTGCGCAGTTATGTCGACGACGGCACGCGATTTGTCTACAACTTGCCCAACGGCGGAATCGGGTCGTTCGAATGCACGCGCAACGCGTGGGGTACGAACAACACTCAGGGGTACGAGTTCTATTTTGAAAACGGCGCGATTCGCTGGAGTTACGACGACGTCAACTATCTTGAAGTCTACGATCCGAGCGCTCGTCAACGGGGCTGGACGCGCGTCTTGTGCAATCAGGGCGGATTCGCCTACTGCCACTTTGCCGGCGGACATATGGACGGGTATCGCGATTTCACCGTCAGCGCGTGCTACGAGAATATGCGCGCCATCGAGGGCATGAAACCGATCGCGCCAATCGCGACGTTCGCCGACGCGTACGAAGTCGAACGCGTGATCGAGGCGGTCAGACGCTCGAATCGCGAACGACGCTGGGTCAAATTGGACGAAGTGAAATAAAAGCAGGCGGCTTTTAAAGGAGGGAAAGGACATGGAGAAAGAGATTACGGTTCCGCGTATAGAACATTCGACGCTTGACGAGCTCGTCGCCGGGGTTCTCGAAAGCGTCGGCGACTCCGTTAATTCGATCGTACTTTACGGTTCCGTTGCTCGCGGCGATGCGGAAGACGATTCCGACGTCGACGTCGCTTTGATTGTCAATAAACCCCTAACTCGCGACGACGACGAAAGGTTAAACGATTTCTTCGTCGATATGGACCTCAAATATGGAAAATTTTTTTCCGTCGTCAACATTTTAGAGTCTAAATTTCAGGAATGGCGCGAGTATATCCCGTTTTACAGGAATATCGTTAAGGAAGGGATCGTCCTTTGGAAAGCGGCGTGACAGACTTGTCGAAGTATCGATTCGAAACGGCTAGATCGAACTTAAACGCGGCAAAGTTAATGCTTGACTCGCACGATTATAAGTCGTCAATCAATCGATCGTACTATTCGATATTTCACGCGTTGCGCGCGGTTCTGGCTCTTGACTGTTTTGATTCGAGCAAACATTCCGGTGTTATTGCGTGTTTTAACGAACGTTATGTGAAAACGGGCGTTTTTTGCAAAGAAATCTCAAAAATTATTAGAAGGGCGCGTTTAATGCGTGAAAACGCGGACTACCAGGATTTCTTCGTTGTGTCGTAGGAAGAAGCCGCTGATCAAATTGAAGCGGCTCAGAAGATAATTTCCGCCGTCGAACCTTATTTGAACAAAAGATGGACGCGAGAATAGCGGCGTCCCCGAATCATTTTACAGAGAACAATCAATGGCAGCGAATTTAACCCCGCAATATTTACGAGCTGAAGAAGAGTACCGTCGGTCGCAAACGCCCGAAGAAGAATTAAAGTGGCTGCAAGTCATGTTCGCCGAAATACCCAAGCATAAGGCGAGCGAGAAAATGCAGGTCATGCTCAAGACGAAGATCGCCGACGTCAAGAAGGAGATCGAAGCGTCCAAGGGCGCGAGTAAAAAGTCGGGCAAATCGGTCAAGATTCCCCGGCAGGGCGCGGGGACGTGCGTCGTTATCGGCGGCCCGAATTCGGGCAAGAGCCAGCTTCTGAATTTCTTTACGAAAGCCAAGCCGGAAGTCGCGCCGTATCCGTTCACGACGCAGACGGCGACGCCGGGAATGATGGCGTGGAAAGACGTCTTCGTTCAGCTTATCGACACGCCCCCGATTACGCCCGACTTCTTCGAAAGCTATCTTTACGGGTACATTCGCGGCGCGGAACTCGTTCTTCTGATGGTCGACCTTGGAGACGACGACGGCATTCAGCAATGTCAGGACGTTTTGGACCGTTTGCAGAGCGGCAAGACGCGGCTCGCCAGAGAGTCTGGGCTTGACGAAGACGACGTCGGCCTGTCGTACACCAAGACGTTCCTCGTGTTGAACAAGCGCGACTTGCCCGACTTCGACGATCGACTGGAGCTCTTCCGCGAGTTTTGCAATCCGGATTTACGGGAATTCCAGGTTTCCGCCGTCGACGGGATCGGGATGGAAGAATTGCGCGACGCTATTTACGAGTCGATGGGAGTGATTCGCGTCTATACGAAACAGCCGACGCAAAAAGAGCCCGACCGCGACAAGCCGTTTACGCTTAAACAGGGGAGTTGCGTTCTCGATTTGTGCGACCAAATCCACAAGGACTACGCCGCCAAATTCAAGTCGGCGCGCGTTTGGGGCGAAGCGGTCCACGACGGAACCGTCGTCAAGGGCGACTACGTTATTCACGACTGCGACGTCGTCGAATTGAATATCGCGCCGTAATGCTGAGGAGCGTCTTTGCGTCGCCGACGTCTAGTTTTCTTCCGAATTCAGCCAAATTTTAACGTCGACGACGTCGACGCGCAGAAACTTCGCGATTGTTTCGTCGTCTATTCCGTTGGCGCGCATGTTGGCGGCGTTTTCCTTTAAGATCGTTAGGCGACCTTCCGCGAGTCCTTCCGCGAGTCCTTCCGCATGTCCTTCTGCGAATCCTTTTTCCCAAGATCTTTTCTCAACCGCTCGGTCGTGCCTTTCGCGTTGCGTTTCTTCGTCAAAAAGTCGTTCAATCATCGTGATCGCGTTTTTCACGCCCGCGCCGGCGTCGAGTCGGTCGTCGCGCCGTAATAATGAAAAGCGGCTTTGCGTCGCCGCGGTCTCTAGTTTTCTTCCGAGTCGAGCCAAATTTTAACGTCGACGACGTCGACGCTTAGAAACTTCGCGATTGTTTCGTCGTCTATTCCGTTGGCGCGCATGTTGGCGGCGTTTTCCTTTAAGGTCGTTAGGCGACCTTCCGCGAGTCCTTCAGCATGTCCTTCCGCGAGTCCTTCCGCGCGGCCCTTTTCCCAAGATCTTTTCTCAACCGCCCGGTCGTGCCTTTCGCGTTGCGTTTCTTCGTCAAAAAGTCGTTCAATCATCGTGATCACCTCGTTTTTATGCGCTGTCAGATAGTCTGCAAGATACCCTTTTTCAATGCATATGCGAATCGTTTCCTGAATACAGCGGACGCTTCTTCCGTATGTTTTTCTTTGAGCGTCAAATACTTTGCAATAACCAATATATTCCCCGTAAATTGTTCCGTCGACTACGTTGAGAACGTTGACCTCCAATTCGAGCGAACCAAGGCCGTTAAAACAAATATTTTTCAACGACAACTTTTCCGGAACCTTTTGGGGACCGCTGTAAACGACGTAAAACTCTGCGGGAGGCAATTTCAGAGGCGCCGCGTCGTGTTCGTCTAATCCCAAACTGTCGATATAACGGCGAATCGTTTCGGAGACGTAGAACAACATTCTCAACGGGATGTTCCAGGTCCAATCGCTTTGCGCTTCGACAAGCATTATTAGCTTATTACGGACCGTAAAGCCCAAGTCGTTGCAAAGCGAATTAACGAACGCGGATTCCAGCGTTCTTATTTCGACGTCTTCGAGTTTCGCGTCTTTGTCTTCAGGATGAAGGTCTTTATACAGGCGGAACACGTACGACTTGTCGCTGAACAAATTGACAAAGACGCTGTCCTTTGACCGCCGCTTGGTTGTTTCTTCAGAAGTCATTGCTTCTCCTTTTTCCTGCCTCGTAATTATAGCGCAAAAAAAGATTCGGCGTCAAGCGGCTGTTTTGAATATTTGCGGCGGACTCCCGTCGATTTTCGCGATTTCGTGGCTCCGAGGTCCGTGTTAACGGTTTCGCGTTGATCAACGTTGCCGGCGGCATACGGCGGACAAGGCCGCCTGCTGCCTGCGGCTCCAATTCTGTGTTTTGGCGACGCCCTGTTTCCGGCGGCATACGGCGGACAGGGTCGCCTTCTGTCCGCGGCTTTTTCGCGGTTCGCGCGGCCGCGCGAATCGGCCGTTTGACGTCGGACTTTTTATACTGATTTTGCTTGATTTTATTGAAGAGTTCTAATCGTTACAACCGATAAACAGTCCAGACAAAGAGACGCTGTTGTAGAACGGCGTCTTGCGGCATGCGTTAATGGAATGGCGCGCGCCGGAAATCGGAGACAAGGAGACGTCTGCCCACAGGGGGAATCAGTTAGTTTCCGCGAGAGTTTTGTCGAACGAAGTCGGTCGCTCTTCGGGGCGGGCCGGACAAAGACGTTCTGAAACGCGGCGGCGGACTAACGAATAACGTCTCGGTTTTCTAACAAAGGATTTGACATGAAATCGATAGAAACAAAAGGACGTATGGCTCTCGGCGTTGCGGCGCTTGCCGCCTTGCTCGTGGTTCCTTTTGCCGGTTGCCAAGTGACGCGCAACGGGCAAACGCTGCCAAGCCCCCACTATTTGGAAGACGATATCCAATATCATCCGTCCGGCACGGAATTCCAATACCAGCAAGAGGTCGACTATATGAACAAGGTCAACGCTGAAAAAGCCGCGGCCGCCGCTCAGTATGGTCAGTATTAAACGCTCGTACGCTTCTTACTCGACGTAAGTCGGGTCGAAGTAAAAAAGACGCGACGAACTTCGGTTTTTCGCGTCTTTTTTCGTTCTTGTTCTGTTTGACCTTATTCTTTCCAGAAGAAAAATGTCGTTTTTTCAATCGCGCTCTTTTCAAGCGTCTTCTTCTTGGCTATACTTGCGTTCGATACGGTTCGCGTTTCAGCGGTTTGACGAGGAAACAAAAGGTGATTGAACAGCTTTTAACGATTGAATTTACCGACGAAGCGCGGCGATGGGCGACGTTGCTCTTCTTCTGGTCCGGCTACGCCGCGTGGATCGGTCTGATCGTTCAGACGATCTTTCCTTCGCGCGACTTTCATAAGCCGTGGCCGGCGTTTTGTCTTGGCTGGGTCGGCGTCGCGCTCGGACCGCTTATCGTGTGCCCTTTTTTAAAGACGGGTCGATTTGACCCCGTGAGTCCGTCGGGAATCGGCGTCGCGTTGGCGTTTTCTTTCGCCGCGTTTGTGTTGTATCACGTCTTCTCCTTTCTTTTTTTCAAGCGAGACGACGAATACGACGACCAGGACGATCCTTACGACGACATGAGTCTTCAGGATTTGAAGCGGGAATTGCGCCGGCGCGACCAGGATTTCTATTCTCGCGGAGACTATCGCGATTCGCGCCGGGGACGGTGATTCAGAACGACGATCTGCCGCTAAACAAAAGGATAATTTACCATGCGACGAAGAGATTTTTTGACCGTAACCGCCGCGACGCTTTGCGTTCCGGCTTTTGCAAGCGCGTTTCAGGCGGAGGAGGCTTCGCTTCCTAAAAACGTTTATTTCCGAGGCTCGTACGCCAATTCGAAGCGCGTTTTTGAAACGACGCGCAAGGGGCGCGTCGCCTTTTTGGGCGGCTCGATTACCGAAATGGACGGGTACCGACCGATGGTCTGCGAATACTTGCAAAAGAAGTTTCCGCAGACGGAATTTGAGTTCGTCGCCGCCGGGATTTCGTCGACGTGTTCGGACGTCGGGGCGTTTCGACTAGAAACGGACGTTCTTCAGGGGAAGAACGTCGATTTGTTCTTCGTGGAATTCGCCGTAAACGACAATCAGGACGGCATGTTCGAGTACGATCACGCCGTGCGCGGCATGGAGGGAATTATTCGCCATATACGAACCGCGTGTCCGAACGTCGATATCGTCATGACCTTCTTCGTCAACGAAGCGCTGATGCAAAAGTATCGCGAAGGAACCGTCGCGACGAGTATTCAAGCGCACGGCGCGGTCGCGAAGCGTTACGATATTTCGACGATCGATCTGGCGAAGGAAATCCAGGAGGAAATCGACGCCGGGCAGATTACGTGGGGCGAATTTGGAGGCGTGCATCCCGCGCCCAGAGGAAATAGAATCTGCGCCGACATGATCGCGGCGATTCTCGACGCCGAATGGGCGAAGCCGACCGCGTCGGAACTTGTTCCGCACCCCATGCCCGAGCCGCTCGACAAGTATTCCTATTTTAACGCGGGGTTCCGCGGCTTTGACGGGCTCGCCCTGAAAGAAGGATTCGAGTCTCCGTTTGTTCCCGACTGGTCGAAAATACCGGGCGGTTTTCGCGACACGTTCGCCGGTATTCCGTGTCTGTGCGCCGACAAGCCGGGCGCGGAAGCGACGTTTGAGTTTGAAGGAAACGCGCTCGCGCTCTATATTCTTGCGGGGCCGGACGCCGGAATCGTCGAGACTCAGATCGACGGCGGCGACTGGAAGAAAATCGACGCGTATCATCACTACAGCGCGGGCTTGCATTATCCGCGCGCGATCACTCTCGCCGAAGGGATCGCAAGCGGCAGGCATGCCGCGACGATTCGCATGTCCGCCGATAAAAACGCGAACAGCAAAGGAACCGCGATCCGGATCATGCAGATTTGCGTCAATAGGTGAGAAGTTGTTAAAAACGCGCGGTCTGTCGCGGCGCTCAAACGTAAATTTGGAGCCGCAGGCAGCGTTGATTAACGTAAAGCGTTGACTTCAGTTCGCAAGCCGCCTTCTAAAGGACGCAGGGGCTTTTAGAACCGCCTCCCGCTGGTCGGCTCTGCCCCGTAGTCCGGCGGCGGGTTTGGCATATCCGCCTTCAATACCGTCTTCGCGGGAGTGTTTTAACAATCTGACGATGAACGAACGGGCGTTTACTCTTGCCCCGTCTCTATCCGGCTTCCTTTTTTAGAAAAATTTTGCAACCGGATTTTTGATTTATTTCGTGCTGTAACATATTGTAAAATAATAGTTTAATATATATATATATATACTCGCTGTCTTTTGATATATTTTCTGACTTTTTTAAATTGTTCCTATTACACCGCCTCAAAAAAACGCTATATTAGTGTCGACATGGTTGCAGGCTGTCGTCTAGATAGGAGGGTGGGAACCGTTTTAAAGACTTCTGCCAATCAGTTTGCCATTATTTATTCGCAATATACGTTACTCTACACGTTTATTGATTGATAAGGAGGCCTATTATGTTTGACTTTATCAAAACAAAGCATAAACCGGACTGCAAGGCGTCAAAGAGATTATGGGGTTTGTTTTTAACGCCGTATTTTCTCTTTTGGGCGCTCCTTGTTTTGTTAGCCTTTTCGCCTCTTCTTGTATTGGCGATTGGCGGTTGGAGTCGTTTGAATCCTAACTGTTATCAAATCGAGTCTTCGTTTTGCGAAGCGGTGGTAAACGGGGATCGCGACGCCGCGTTCAAGTTTGCTCAGGCTTATGAACAAAGAGAAAAAAGAGATTATCAACAGAAGTTGCGTTCCGAAAAGAAGAATTCGTACGGCTATAATCGCGCGAAGGAAAACGAGCCGTTCGCGTACAGGTATCTGTATATGCTTGCGTACGAAATGAACGACGATTACGATATTGCGCTTGCCTACGAAGAAGATTTTCCGAAATCAAAACGCGCCGACGCGCATATGCTCGGGGGAATTGGCGTTTTGCCGTACGACAAGGCGCGTATTCTCTATAAAAAAGGCTCGAAGAAAGACGCTTTTATCGAATACTGTCGATCGGTTCCGAGTTTCGACGAGGGTTTTGGGGCGGAACAGCGTAAGATAACGCTGTCGGGCTATTCCGGTTCCCTTTACTGGCGGTCAAAACTGTCTTGCTTCGACAATTACGACGAATTCCTCGGCTTTCTGGACGAAGAATTTGAAGAACTGGGCCGTCCCGAAGAATACGCCGACGCCGTGGCGAAGTTCCACGCCGTCGCCGACGAAAACGCGCGGCAGGAATCGCAAGACAAGACCGTCGCCTGGAATTAGTCTGTTGACGTCGCGCCAACCGCCGCCGGACTACGGGACAGAGCCGACCGGCGGGAGGCGGATCTAAAATCCCTTCGTCCTTTAGAAGGCGACTTGCGAACTGGAATTTTGGCGTCGCGTTGGTCAACCAAGCGGTTGGCGTCGCTCGGCGACCAACGAAAGCGGGCGCGTCAGGTTTCGATTTCTTCGTTAATCAAATCCTCGCACGCCGCCATGGCCTGGAGCGTTCGCTCAAGAAGCGCGTCGAGCTCCCAGCCGAGCCTTTTGGCGCCGTCTTCAATAACGTCGCGCGAGCAGCCCGCCGCGAACCCTTTGCTCTTGTACTTCTTTTTGAGCGATTTCAGCTCCATGTCTTTACAGCTTTTGGACGGGCGCATGAGCGCGGCCGCCCAGATCAGGCCCGTGAGTTCGTCGACGGCGAAGAGGATCTTTTCCATCTCGTGCGTCGGCTCGACGTCGACGGTTATTCCGTATCCGTGCGAGACGACGGCGTGAATAATCTCCTCGTCGACGCCCGCTTCGCGCAACAGCTCGGGCGCTTTGACGCAATGTTGGTCGGGGAATTGTTCGAAATCGATATCGTGCAGAAGCCCGACGATCCCCCAGAACTCCGCGTCGGCGCCGTAGCCGAGTTCGTTCGCGAACCGCTTCATAACCGCTTCGACCGTGTACGCGTGCTGAACGTGGAACGGATCCCGGTTATATTTCTTTAACAACGCGAGCGCGTCTTCTCGTTTAATATGATCCATGCGCAAACCTTAACTTATTTGATTTCTACGTTTTTGGTAAAATCCCCGATATGAATCAGCGGCGAGTCCGCCGTCTGTTTCTGACCGAAAAGAACAAAATTCTCGATCGTCAGGCCGTCGGTCGAATGCTCGTCGTCGACGCCGTTGAAAAGTATGCCGCAGTAGGACGCGGGGCCGGTTACGGTTATGTTTTTGATCGTAATATTCTTGACGTAGCCCGGCTCCTGGGTTCGCATGTACTGGTTGACCGTCGGGCGACCGACGAAGAGCCAGTTGTCCTTATTGGCGACGTCGACGTCGAAGCGGAGCGTTTTTGTGTCGATCGACTTCATCTTTTCGAGCGCCTCGGGGGAGAGCGCGTTTTCTTTGCCCGTCTCAAAGCGGATATTTTCGAACGTCACGTCTTCCATGCGCATGTTTTCGCCCGGCTCGAGCAGGAAGTTGCGCGTTTGCGAATGAATCACGTCGCAGTTCCTGAACGTAACGCGGCGCATGTACGGAGCGCGGCTTTCGTGACCCATGAGGACGATGCGCGCGCGGTCGCACCAGAAGACGCAGTTTTCCGCCGTAACGTCTTCGCAGTTCCCATAGTCGACTTCGAGCCCTTTGAGCGCCATGCAGTCGTCGTCGGTGCGAATGAAGCAGTTGGAGACATGGACGTCGCGCGAATTGCACGGGTTGATTCCGTCGTCGTTTTGGACGCGTCCGCCGCAGAGCTTGATATTGTGGATCGTCACGCGGTCGCTATTGACGGGGACGACCGTCCAGTGCGAGGAACCGCGCACGATAATTCCCTCGATCGACACGTTTTGCGAATTGGTAACGGCGATCGTGTGTCCGGTCGGCCCTTCGCGCCATTTCCACGGAGTAGAGTCGAGGACGCCGCGTCCGCAGATTTTGACGTTTTTGCCCTCGACGTGAATTCCGCCCTGAACGATCGCGCCGGGCGCAAGGTAGAGCGTTTGGTCGTCTTTGACGGCGATTCGACCGGCGCGACAGACGCCGGGGCCGAAGTAGATCACGTTTTCGTCGTCGGGACTCGGAACGTTTTCTTCAGGAGGATTGACGAAAACAAGGAGCGGATGCAGGCGTCCGTCGTATTCGACGGAGAATTGACACGGCTTGTCGACCGTCACGCTAAACGTTCCGTCGGCGTTCCTTGTCGGCTTAAGCCCGAGCGAAAGGGGACGGATTGTAAGGGCGTCGAGATTCGCGCCCGTCTCCTCTTTAATTTTGAGCGTGATCGGCTCGTCGGCGTCGACCGAGAGGAACGCGTATTCCCCGCCGTAGTCGTAGTTTTGAAAAGGCTCGTCGGCGGTGCGCGCGGTCAGCGCGCCGACTTTTTGTCCGTTAATCTCGACCGACCAGTATTGACTAACCGGCTCGCCGTCGGGAACCGGCCACAAGTTGACTTTCGCAAACGACGAATTGACGGCGGATAGAAGAAGAATCGTCGCAAACGTCCACAATTTCGCTTTCATAACAGACTCCTTAACTAACGACGGAACCAAACGTTATACTTCGCCCCAATTGGAGCCGATTTCCGAATCGATCTTGAGCGGCACGCTCAGAGGATCGCCAAGTTTCATTTCTTCGACGACGATTTGCGCAAGTTCGTCGGCGTCTTCGCGACGCGTCTCAAAGAGCAGTTCGTCGTGAATTTGCAACAAGAGCCTCGCGCGCTCGGGTCGCGCCGTCTCGACGACTTCCTCGCGCGGTTCCTCCGATTCCCGTTCGAGCGCGGCGAAAAGCGGGTTTCTTTCGACGTACGCCTTGTCGAAAAGCGCGGCCTTCGCCGTTTTGACGGCGACGCCTGCGTTTGCGTCGGGTGCCCAGCGCGAGGCGATCCAGCCGTCGCGTTTGAGCCGCCGCCACACGGCGATCATCGCGAGTTTCATCATGTCGGCGGCGGTTCCCTGCACGACGGCGTTAATGGCGGCGCGTTCGGGGAAGTTGAGCGTCTTGCGCCCTCTTGCTCCGCGCACGCCCGAGAGCGCTCGGCGGCGCCCTAAAGCCGTCTGGACGTATCCTTTGCGCGCGCAGTCGTCCAGAACGCGGTCGAAGAACGTCAGCACGCTCGGATAAGTCGCGAAAAACGCGTCGATGTAGGAGGCGGCGTCGCCGGGCGAGATTCCCAGCGATTTGGACAGCCCGAACGACGTCTGGCCGTACACGAGCCCGAAATTGACCGCTTTGGCTTTGCGGCGCATATCCGAAGTTACGTCTTCCGGATTGACGTTGAAAATCCGGCTTGCGACCGCCGCGTGAATATCCCGGTTTTCCGCGAACGCCCGCTTGAGTTCAGCGTCTCCGGTGTAGTGCGCGAGAACGCGAAGTTCGATTTGACTGTAATCGCACGAGACAAACGCGTCGAATCCGAGCGATTTGTCCGGAACGAACCCTTCGCGAATGAACTTTCCGTCGGACGATCTTGCGGGTATGTTTTGCAAATTGGGATCGCTCGAACTCAGGCGCCCCGTCGCCGTCGCCGCCTGATTAAACGTGGCGCAGATACGGTTTGTCGTCGGAAGCGTTTGTAAGGGAAGAGGTTCCAGATACGTTCCGCGCAATTTGACCGTCTTGCGCAATTCGACGATTTTTTCCGGGATCGTGTGGAGCGCGGCGAGCTCTTCGAGAACTTCCGCGTCGACGCTCGGCCCCGTCTTCGTCTTGCGCACGACGGGTAGTTTGAGGTCGTCGAAGAGCAGACGCTGGAGCTGCTTGGGCGAATTTAAATTGATTTCGTTTACGAAATTCGGATCGGGATCGACGTCGCCGATGAGCGCGCGAATTTCCTGTTCGAGCGTTTCCTGTTTTTTCAGGAATTTCGCGGACGCCTCTTTGAAACGTTCCGGTTCGATCGCGATTCCGTTGAACTCCATCTCCGCAAGAGGTTCGACAAGAGGCGTTTCCAGGTCGACGACAAGACGTTCGAGCGCCCCGGTCTCCTGCAGTTTTGCGCGAAGCGTCGGCGCGGCGTTGAGCGGAACAAGAACGCAGTCGGCGGCGTGTCGCGCGAGCGTCGCCGTCGGAAGCGCGTCGAGCGGGATCTTTTTCTTCCCGACGCCAAGCGCTTCTTTGAGGTCGAACACGTCCGAGTCGAGATACGTTTGCGCCAGATCGAGCAGATCGCGGCGCGTGTCCCCCGACCGCACGAGATAGTCGGCCAGAGACGCGTCGAACGCCAGACCGCGCAGGCGAATTCCGGCGTCCAGAAGAACGAGCGCGTCGTATTTAAGTTCGAATCCGAGTTTGGCGACGGCGTCCGATTCGAGAATCGGACGCAACGCGTCAAGCGCTTCCGAGGCGTCGAGCCTGGACTCGCCAAACGACGCGCGGAACGGCAGATAAAACGCTTCGTCGGGCTCCGTCGCCAGCGCGAGTCCGCAAAGCGTCGCAAATCGCGGACGAACGCGTCCGACGTCCGCCGATTCGAGCGCGATCGTCGCCAGAGAAACGGTCGACGCCGAGTCCAGACGCGAGCGAAGCTCCGCGAGTTTTTCCGCGTCGTCGACGAGCGTTTGTTTCCACTGGGCGCGGGGAGTCGCCGAGGCGGGAAGTTTCAGCGACGCAAGAGTTGGGAATCGACGCGTTCCGACCAGTTCAAAATCGTCGAACGACTCTTTTTTGGGCGCGGAAGTCGATTCTTTGACCGCCGACCCGTATTGCGAAACGCCAAATCGCTCGAGCAGCGGAACGGCCGCGTCAAAATCGACGGCGCCCCCGGTCGCGTTTCGTTCCGCGGCGGCGAATAACGGCGCGGGCTCCTGCGTAAAGCGAAGCGCGGGCGCGACGCTGAGAAATCCGCGGCGTTCTTCCGCGATCCTGTCGAACCAGTCGGATTGTTCCGCCTGAGCGATTCCAAAAGTTTCCGCCAGCGAGTCGACTTTGTTCGCGAACGAGCGGAAATTCCAATATTGGAACAACGCTTTCAGACGATCCGGGTCGACGCCTCCGAGTTTGCCCGCTTCCCAGTCGAGTTCGACGGGGACGTCGGTTCGCAGGCGAACGAGATCGCGGCTCATATAAGCGGCGTCGGCATGATCGCGCAGATTCTCAAAACGCTTGCCTTTTTGCCCCTGGGCGCCCGCGAGAACCCCTTCGAGCGTCTTGTGTTTGGCTAATAACTCGCTCGCGACTTTCGGCCCGATTAGAGGCACGCCGGGCACGTTGTCCGACGAGTCCCCGACGAGCGATTGAAAATCGACGACCTGATCGGGCGTAATTCCCCAGTCGGCAAGGAGTTCCGGCTCGCGATAATATTTCTCTTTACGAAGGAGATAGATCGACGTCGAGGGAGAAAGAAGTTGGCGCGCGTCTTTGTCCGACGTTACCAGAACCGTCGAGCCGCCAAGTTCTTCCGTCTGTTTGGAGACGGTCGCCAAAATATCGTCCGCTTCGAATCCGACGACGCCCAGCGCGGGGACGCCGACCCCCTTGAGGAACTCGCGCGTGAAGTCGAATTGAAGGAGAAGGTCGTCCGGAGTGGGGGGGCGGTTCGCTTTGTATTCGGTATAGATCGCGCTGCGAAACGTCTTCGCATGCATGTCGTACGCGCAGAACAAATAATCCGGGCGTAGTTTGGTCATAATCGTCAGGACGTCGCGGACGAACCCAAACGCCGCGCCGGTCGGCTCGCCGCGCGCGTTGGTCATTTCCATGCCCGGCGCGTGAAAGACCTGGTACAAAAGGCCGTACGCGTCGACGACGCAAACTGTTTTTCCGGAAAGAGAAAGGGACGGCATAGTCTTCTCCTTGGTCAAGGATTCGTTCGAGAACCGTTCTCAAACGACGTGTAAAACCAGTCCCATTATAAACGAAAAATCAGTCGTTGTCGCCCGCGAGGAGCTTAAACGACTGATTTTTTAGCGTCAGCTTAGAAATATCTGAGAAAAATCGAAGGGAACGTCAGACGGCGAGACGATTATTCGTCTTCTTCGTCTTCATAATCTTCGTCGTCGTCCCAGTCTTCTTCGTCGTCTTCGTCCCAATCGTCGTCTTCTTCGTCTTCGTCGACGTCTTCGTCTTCTTCGTCGCCGACTTCTTCCCAGTAGTCGTCGTCTTCGTCTTCCTCGTCGTCGTCTTCAAGCCAATCGTCGTCGTCTTCGTCTCCTTCTTCGTTGAACCAGTCTTCGTCGTAGCCGTCTTCTTCTTCGTCTTCATCGTCGTCGTACCAGGTGTTTTCCTCGTCGTCGTCGTCGGGACGAGCTTCGAGAACGGCTTCGGGGTCGATGAGAACAAACCAGACGTTGTTTTCGGATTTTCGGGGGTTGTTCCAAGCGGTAGTCATGTCAAATTTCACGGTTAGACTCCTTTACAAAAGTAAGGCGCTATAAAATTTGGTTTGCAACGCTTGTTTAATTTCCGAATTCGCTTACGAACTCTGAAGTTCAATAGGCAAAGCGGATTTTCAACCGGCGTCGGAAAAAGGTTTGGTAAAAACGAGTCGGAAGAAACGCGGGCGATTCTAACGACGCGCTTGATTATATCGTTAGGAATTTAAAAAAGGAATAGCAAAAAATTCCTTTTTAATTCTTTTTTTTACAAAAAAAGCGCCGGGCGAAAAAGCGTTTTCGCCCGTTTTACGCCGCGTCGTCGCGCATGAGGCGCGGTCGTTCCGCGACGGGCGTTCTGGACTTGACGAGGATTTCTCCGTCTTCGCCGACGTCGTCGAAGTGAACCGAGAGGATTTTCGACACGCCGGAATCTTCCATCGTAACCCCGTAAATCGCCTTTGCGGAAGACATTGTCTTCTTCGAGTGCGTGACGAGCAGGAACTGCGTCGTCGGAACGAAATCCATGAGCGCGTTGGTAAAGCGGCTCACGTTTCCTTCGTCGAGCGCCGCGTCGACTTCGTCCAAAATGCAAATGGGGCTCGCGCGGTACTGGAAGATCGCGAGCAAAAGCGCGACGCACGTGAGCGACTTCTCCCCGCCGCTCATGAGGGACAGACTTTTAAGTTCTTTCCCAGGGGGCCGCGCGGCGACGTCGACGCCGCTTTCGAGCGGGTTGGACGGGTCTTCAAGCGTAAGGTCGGCGCGACCACCCCCGAAGAGTTTTTGAAAGATCGCGCAGAAATAACCGCGAACCGCTTCAAACGTCTCTTCGAACAATTTACGGCAGTCGGCGTTGACGCGATCGACGATTTTCTGGATCGATTTTCGCGCCGCGACCAGGTCGTTGTACTGATTGAACAGCGTCGTATAACGCGCTTTAAGCGTTTCGAGCGTCTCGATCGCTTCCAGATTGACCGAGCCCAAATCTCGAAGTTTGACGCGCAGTTCCTCAATTTCCTTCCTGCGCTTTTTCGCGCCGGCGGGGTCGTTGGGAACGATCAGTTCGCGCGAATCGTCGATCGTTTGCGCCGCGTCCGCGTTCTCTTTGCCGCGCCCGGCTTCGGAGTCGGGTGACGTCGACGGCGCGGGAGCGTCGATCCCTTCGATTTTGAACTCAACTTCCGAAAGATCGAGGTTGTAGTCTTCTTTCATGCGCTCTTCGAGCGACTTAATCTCTTGCGCAAATCGTTCTAACGACAGCTCTTTCGTTCGATTTTGTTCGCGCCGTTTTTCAAGCGCTTCGCGATTCTGTCGCAGGTCGTACGACGCTTTCGACCGAAGTCGTTCGACGCGCGCGCGATCGTTCGCCGCCTGGCGTCGACGTTCCAGAAGCGTCTCTTTTTTCCAATAGAGTTCGGCGATAGTCGACTCGCCGTTGAGCGCCGCCAACTCCGACTCCGCGATGCGTTTTTCGAGCGCGGCCGCGCGATTTTGGTGTTCGACGGCGCGGCGGCTCTGTTCGTCTTGCGATTCCACAAGGTTCTTGAGTTTGTCCGCCAGAAAAACGACGCGTTCTTCCGCTTTGGCAAGTTCAATTTTCAGATTCGTCGATTTTTTCGATCGATTTTGACGCTCGGTCGTCGTCCTGGCGAGTTCCGCCTGAAGTTCCGATTCTTCCTGAACGAGTTGCGCGACGCTTAAATCGAATTGATCTTTCGCCTGTTTTTGCGCCGTGTGTTCTCCGAGCGTTTTGGCGAGTTCCTGAGCGAGGTCCTGAAGCTCTTTGACAAATTGCTCGCTGCGCGCGTTGAGTTGCGTTTCGCGTTCGATCGCGGCGCTTTGACGAGGTCGAAGGTCGTCGAGCGCCTGTTTCACGTCGCGTTGGACGCCCGCTTCTTTTTCGAATTCGGCGTCGGCGGTCGCCAGGTCCGACTTAAGCAGCGCGACTTCGTCCTGAATGCGTTCGAATTCGCCGTCGAGTTTTTCCGTTTCTTCGGAGAGCGTCGTCAATTCGCTACGTCGCGAGATAAGCCCCGCGCCCCCTTGCGACGAGCCGACGACGAGCGTGCCGTCCGCCGTGAGAAGAGATCCGTCCGCCGAAAGGAAATTGACCGGCTCGCTCGCGTCGCGATAGAGTCGTTTGGCTACGGCGATCGACTCGACGATCCACGTTCTGTGCAAAAGACGTTGCACCAGCGCCGAAAAGCGCGGCTCCGTCTCGACAAATTGGTCGGCGCGGCCAAGCACGCCCTCGCTTTTTTCCAGACGCGGGTCGAAAGGAATCGACGCGTCTGGTTTTGGATCGAGCCAAATGAATCCGACGCGGCCCGCGAATTGCGCGCCGTTGAGTTCGATGTGTCGGAAAAGCTCCGGTTCCGGAGGCACGACGACGTATTGAGCCGTTTGTCCCAACGCAAGTTCAATGAGCGGCGCGGCTTCGACGTTGACGCGAATGAGGTCGGCGACGAGTCCGTAAGCGTGGCGGAACGGCGAGTTCGGATCGCGCATGGCGCTAAGCGTCTCTTTGACGCCGGGGCTGAGCCCTTCGTATTTGCGCAGAAGATCTTTGAGAATTGTCGAGCGCTCGTCGTAAGCGGCTCGTTTGCGTTCCAAATCGGAGAATTCGACTTGTCTTGCGCCTAATTCGCGGCGCAAGTCCTCCCGGCGGCGTTTTAAATCAGTCAGGCGCGCGTACGAGTCGACGCGTTTGGCTTCGAGCTTCGCCTCTTCTTCGTTAAGACTTTGAATCTCGCCGGCGAGTTCTTTTTGTCGATCCTCGACTTCTTTACTTTCCCGGCTTTTTTGCGCGCGCGACTGCTCGAGGGTTCGCCGGCGAGCCTCAAGCCCGGCCAACACCCCGGAAAAACGACTGATTTCGCCGTTTTTCTCCTGGACGTCTTTGCGCACGTCGTCGCCGCGGCGCGTCAGTTCCGCCTCTTTTGCGGCAAGTTTGTCAAGCTCCGCGTTTTCCAGAGCGAACGCGTTTTTAATTTCGTCGATTTTCGCGCGCGCTTCGTTGAGTTCCGCGCGCGTCTGTCGCGTCGACGCGTCGCCGTCCGCCCCCTTGGACGTCAATTCGCACGCTTGCGCGGCGTTTTGGACGGCTTCCGCGCGCCATTCGGCGATTCGACCGACTTGAAATTCGACGGCGGACTCCTCGGCGGCGATTTTTTCGCGCGTCGCCGACAGTTCCGTTTCCGCCTGGCGCAATTTGTCTTCAATCGACGTCAATTGCGCGGTCAAATCCGCCTGTTCCGCCTCGCCCGACTCGATTTTTGAGGAAACGTCCGTCTCGAATTCGGAGTAATTGCCGGTTTCCTCGTTGAGTTGATCGCGTTCCGCCGTTTTCAGACGCCATTCGTACAAGCTGACTTCGGTGCGCAACTTCTGCAAACGCGCCGCGTAGGCGCGATAACGTTCCGCCTTGCCCGCCTGCGCTTTGGTTTTGCGAAGTTGACTCTCAATTTCGCCGACGACGTCCGAAAGGCGCAGAAGGTTCTGTTCGACGCGCTCGAGTCGGCGCGCGACCTCTTGTTTTTTTGCGTTGAATCGCGAAACGCCCGCCGCTTCTTCGAGGACGGCGCGACGTTGCGCGCTGGAGCTTTGCAGGAGCGCTTCGACGCGGCCCTGTTCGATGACGGCGTATCCTTGCGAACCCAGCCCCGCGCCGCCGATAAGTTCGCGTAAATCTTTGAGTCGACTCGCCTGGCCGTTGATGAGATATTCCGATTCGCCGCTGCGATAGACGCGGCGCGTAAGATGGATTTCGTCGACGTCGAGCGGCAGTTGGCGTTTGGCGTTGTCGAAGGTGAGCGTAACCTCCGCCGAGCCGAGCGGTTGACGCGACGCGGACCCGTTGAAGATGACGTCGGCCATCTCGTCGCCGCGCAGACGTTTCGCGCTCTGTTCGCCCAGCGCCCATTTAATTGCGTCGACGACGTTTGATTTTCCCGATCCGTTAGGGCCGACGAGCGCGCAAACCCCTTCGTCAAACTCCATTCGAGTTCGATCGGCAAAACTTTTGAACCCGTATAATTCGATCGATTTTAACATGACAAGTCGGCGCGTCGACAGGGAAAAACAATAAACGCCCAGCGCGAACCGACTCCGCGCCGATTCTGAACGATAACAAAACGCAAGAAAACGCGCAAGAGAGATATTAACGGAAGGCGGCGCGTGAAATAAAACATAAAAGCCGCAGGCAGAAGCGCGCCTTGTCGCGCATATGCCGCCGGCAACAGTAGTCATGGCGATGATTCCTTCGAGCGTAACAATCGCGATAGCCGTCGTCGCGCCGATTCACCGAACGTATGAAACAAAACACAAAAGCCGCAGGCAGGAGCGCGCCTTGTCGAGCGTATGCCGCCGGCAACAGTAGTCATGGCGTTGATTCCTTCGAGCGTAACAATCGCGATAGCCGTCGTCGCGCCGATTCACCGAACGTATGAAACAAAAAACAAAAACCGCAGGCAGAAGCGCGCCTTGTCGCGCGTATGCCGCCGGCAACAGTAGTCATGGCGTTGATTCCTTCGAGCGTAACTCCCGCAGCTTCCGTCGTGACGTTGATAATAAATCTTCCCTCAACGAATATTTCAACTCTTTCCCGTCGAATACGACGAGACCTCTTCGTTCAAATCGGTACGGATTAACGACCCAGTATCGACTGTAATTCAACCATTGTTCCGAACTCAAATAGTCGTTGGATCCTTGCTTCAACAGCGTATATTTGACCGTTTCCCTCCACATGTCAAGATTTTCGACTTTCAACGAATCGTATCCTCTGGACCATACGGGCTCGTCCGCTTTAAATCGTTCGAAATATCGTCTCAGGCGTTGCGTCGCCTTTGACTTAACCGCCTGAGCGATTGTTTCCGACTCTTCTTCCAGTTCCGTATAGACGAGCATATGAACATGTTCTGTTCTGACGTTGAGCGCGCCCAGACTCCAACCGCGCTTTTTACAACTTTCAACAATCGCCTGGAACGCGCATTGACGTTCCGAGGCGTTTATCAAGCGAACAGGCTCGCGCCGCATGCCGATTTGAACAAAAGACTGCAACGCGCGATTCGGTTTGATTGCGTCTCCGTTCCAACGGTGAGAACCGCGTTCGTCGCCCGGAAGCCAACTGCCAAAAGTCGAAAAAGTTACGAACCAGTATTTGTACATTGTCGTTAGAGTTTTATAGAGGAATTTATGCGGAGTCAGATTTAGGGCGTTAATGCGTTTTCTGTAGTCGTAACGTCGCTTTTGGTTGCCGGCGGCATACGCGCGACGTAGCGCGCTTCTGCCTGCGGCTTTTGTTATTTCTGTAATCGTAGCGTCGCTTTTGGTTGCCAGCGGCATACGCGCGACGTAGCGCGCTTCTGCCTGCGGCTTTTGTTATTTCTATAATCGTCGCGTCGCTTTTGGTTGCCGGCGGCATACGCGCGACATAGCGCGCTTCTGCCTGCGGCTATTGTTATTTCTGTAATCGTCGCGTCGCCTTTGGTTGCCG
>JAFZNK010000122.1 GCA_017550965.1 Thermoguttaceae bacterium | reverse complement strand
GACCGTAACGTCGTACGTTACCCTGGCGGCGTTTTGTACGTTGCCAATGTCCGTTCTTGGCGTACTGCCGTAAGACGTAATATTCCCGTAGGCGTCGTAGTTCGGCTCCGTCGGAACCGCGTTGCTCTGGTCGTCCCATACCCATTCGCCGTCAACGTAGTTATAACGGACGGTCGCAGCAACCTTGTACTTGCCCGTTTCCTGATCGACTGCGTAACGCACCTGACCGCCTTGTAGCTTCTCGATCTCGTAGTATTCCTCGATCTTGAAGTACTCGACGGAGGCGACCTCGTAAGAAGTCGTCGTCGTAACGGCGCCGTAATCGCCGGTCGCGCTCGCGGAGACTTTCGTCGTGCCGTCGAGGAATTCAACCGTTTGGTTCGCGGCTAGCGGCGAAATCGATACGTCGTCGGCTTTTTCAAGCACAGACATGCCTTCTTCCGGCGTAACGTTGCCGACCGTTACGGGCCCTAACTTACCGCCTTCGGTGTGCGCGGTCGCTCCGGTATAGATATCGTAGACGGCGGGCGTAACGTCATATTCGCCCGTCGGGACGTCTTCAACGCGACCGAAGTAGATCGTCTGGCGATCGTCTGGACCGTTAGCGAGCAGGTACTCGGCGTCTTCCGGCTTGTCGCTTCCAACGAGGACGACGTCGACGGGTTGATCGCCGCCGACCCACTTTTGGGTATTGTCGTCGTAGGTGAGATTGGCCGTCTCTTCGGTCGTCTCCTTGATCATGGAGGCGTCGATGGTCATGGTCTGATCAATGGTGATCGGAGCGGCCATGAGTACGGGCTGGAACTCTTCCGCGGTGAGGGCGGTTCCAACGACGCCGTCTTTGACGCTGGCTTTGGCCTGAGTATCGACCGGGGTCGAGACGCCGTCGGCGTAGCTGTAAATGCTCTCGACGCTGTTTTCGGTCAGCGAGTAGTAGGCGACGGCGTCGACAGTCGCGTAGTGGAAATCGGCGTCGTGGTAGAAGCTCAGCTTGCCGGTGGTAGCGTCCTTCTTAGCGTAGTAGAGGTTTTCAGTGGTACCGGCGGGCGTGGTAACCGTGCGATAGAGCGCGCCTTCGGCGGGCGTCGCTTCGACGTAGACGTCGAAGGAGGCGCCGGTAACGTCGACGAACTTATCGCCCTTCGCGGTATAGTCGCAGTAGGAGTCGGCGGGATTGCCGTCGACGTCTTCGTCGATCGCGGTAACGAACTTCGTAACGGTCTTTTGCGTCTGGCCGTCAATGACGGTCAGATCGGCGACGACGAATCCGGCGTTGACGTAGTTGCCGTGCGCGTCGACGACGGTTCCCTCTTGACCGGCGACGATAGTGGCGCCGGTATCGGTCAGGTAGCCGTTGAGGGTAATCGTGGTCTCGCCGGCGCGATCGGGATACGCCTTGTAGAATTCGGTGAAGTCGAAGGTAACGGTGTAGCCGGTCGGGTCGACGACCTTATCGAACTTACGATAGTAGGTTCCGTTGTAGTAGCCGTAGGCGTCGGTTTCAGCCTCTTCGAACGGGATATCGTAGGTGAAGTATACTTCGACGGCTTCACGTAGCGAAATCCATCCGTCGTTCGGGTCGACGACGTCGTCGAGAGTCGTAACGATGATCGACGGTCTCTCCTGGACGTACTTGGACTCGTAAGCGCCGAGGTCGGCGTATCCGTTCTCGCCGTACGGACGCTGCGTGCCGACGATATCGGCCTTGAGATCGTCGGAGACGAACTCGTTGTTGCCCTTGTCGATCGCGGCGGACGTCGGCGAGAGAGTGTATCCGCCAACGTTGAAGAGCGCGTTCCACGCGTTATTGTCGGCGAACTGGATATTGCATTCGCCTTCGAGCGCGGTCGTCGAACCGACGTAGTCGGCGTCGACGGTCACGCCGTCGGCGAACGCCTTAACGAGCGAGTTCGTAGCGCCGAACGGAATATCGCCGGAGACGGTTCCGTCGATCGTCGCGTGAACGATGTTGACGAACGGCTTCGCAACGGACGAATCAAACGGATTGACGACCGTCGGATCGGT
>JAFZNK010000121.1 GCA_017550965.1 Thermoguttaceae bacterium | reverse complement strand
TTTAACAAACGGCAAAAGGCACAAAAGGCAGAGGGAAAGAACGTTAAAAAAAATAGGAACACGAAAAACGCCCGTTTTTTTAGCTTGCCAAAAAAGCTAAAAGAAAAGCTAAGGAAACTAAAAAAAAATAAGAGTAATAAGAGAAAATAAGGGAACAGGCCAAAAACGCGCGGAACCCGTAAAACGCCGAAAGAGACGATAAAAAAAGGGGCCTAAGGAGAAACCCCAAAAGACCCCACAGCACGCCCGAAGGGATTCGAACCCCCAACCCTCGGTTCCGAAGACCGATGCGCTATCCAATTGAGCCACGGGCGCAACGAGGGCCATTATAGACCGAAATTTGAATTTGACAATAGGCGAAAGAACGGATTTTTATCGCGGGAACTACAGGTCCTGATTGCGCATTCTGTTGGTCAGAACGGCGAAACTTTCGGACAATTTGACGTTTTCGCACACGACGTTTTCCGGCAATTCGAGGACGGTCGGGGCGTAGTTCCATATGCCGCGAACGCCGCATTGAACGAGCTTGTCGGCGACGTCCTGGGCGGCGCTTGCGGGGACGGTGATCACGCCCATTTGGACGACGATCCCGTATCCGTTGAGCATCTTGACGTAGTCGAGCATTTCGCCGAACGGAATGATCTTATGCCCGTTGACCTCTTTGCCGCGCAGCCGCGGATTGACGTCGAAGACGCCCACGACGTTCAGGCCGTGCGTGACAAATCCGGCGTAGTTGAGAATCGCGGAACCTAAATTGCCGACCCCGACGAGAAAGGCGTTGGTCTTTTGGTTCCAGCCGAGAAAGTTCCTGATGGCGTCGATGAGTTCGTCGACGCGATAGCCGACTTTAGGCCGCCCGGTAACGCCGGTGATCGCGAGGTCCTTGCGCACCTGAACGCTCAGCTGCCCCAAATCGTCGGCGATGCGCGTGCAGGAGACGACGCGTTCGCCCCTGGCCTTCGCTTCTTCTAATAAGCGCAGGTATCTCGGGAGGCGTTGTATACTCGGAATCGGCAGGTTTTTAGGGTTGATCATAACGTCCTATCGGCGCGTCTCTTGACAGTCGCAAATAAACGGATCGGGCGAATCGCTCGGGTTCGTTCATTGTACCCAAAGTCCTGAATTTAACAAGCGGGCGTCTTTTTCGTCAGAAAAATGGACAAATCGCGAAAAGACGCTTGAAAAGGCCGAAACGTCTGATATAATCACGTTCGATCTCGCCGAGGCGAGAGTTTTTGACGCGCCCGTAGTGTAGCGGCAACACGGTAGCTTCCCAAGCTCCAGTTGTGGGTTCGACTCCCATCGGGCGCTCTTTTTATTTCTTGTTTCAGGCCGTCTTTCGCGACGTCGCTTCTGTCTTTTCCCGCTTGATTTTTTTTCGAAAAATGGTTATGCTTTCGCGCTTATATTCCGGTTGGAGCCGCAAGGAGCCTTTAATGAAGTTTCGTCGTTTAACAATCGCGCTCGTCAGTTTGGCGATAACGCTCGCGATCGCTTTCGTCTACGATCGCGAGTTTGTCGTCATTCTTGACTACGACGCGAACGAGTCGGCGAGCTTGCTTTCGAGGGAGAACGACGATTCCTCGCGCGACGTCATCGAGAGCCAGGTCCCCGAATTGCTCCCGCTCTTTCCCAACCCCGACGACTGGCGCCGCGCTTCCGCGAACGTCGTCGTGCCCGCCGGACGCGAATGCGTCTTCCTGTCCAAAGGGGGGCCGATTCTCTCGCCCGATCAGAAGACGATCGCGCTCAACGCGTGCACGCTCGTTTTTCTCGGGTCGCGCGATCCGAATCTTTCCGAACAGGAACAAATCGACCGGTCGCTGGTCTTCGAATCGACGGACAAAATCGAATTGACGTTTTCCGACTCTCTTGCGAACGTCGCCCATTTGACGTCGGAAGACTCGCCGGGAATCGACTTTTCGAAATTCGTTTCCGGCCGAATGCGCGGCGAGGTCGTCCTGCGCACGAAACTTGGGGGCGCGGACGTCATGTTGAAGACGCGCGACGTCGTCTTCAACGCGACGCAGATCCATACGAATTTCGAAGTGTTTTTCAGTATCGGGCCGAATTCGGGCGCGGGCAAGGGGCTCACGATCGACCTGGACACGCCGCTGCGATTTGGTTCGCGCGGAAAAAGAGACGTTCTCGCCGACGAGGAGGCGCCCGCGCCGGAAGCGGAGCCGGACGACCCGTTCGCCCAAGTCGACGAAATGGTCGACGCCGGCAATATCGGCGGCGGGTTCTCGCTAAAAGGAATACAACTTAACGAACTCGACGGCTGTTTGAAATTCTACGGCGATTCGTTCGCGTCGATTATCGGGACCGACGGAGACGACGAGGCCGCCGAGGTAGCCGAGACGGACGACGATCAATCGAGCGGGTTCCGGAACGCGCACGTCGAGGCGCGGTGCAAGAGCAGCGTGTACTTTTCGTCGAACGCCAACGTGCTTGGCGGCTGGTGCGTTCGCTTTAACAAAGACGTCGAACTGGTCGGGTTCCAAAACGGCGCGCGCTCCAATCAGCTTCTTTGCGACACGCTCTATTTGTATTTCCAGGATCCTTCGCTCGACGAATTTGCCGGAGACAATCAGGAGATTCGCGATCTTCTGAAACGCAAACGCGTCACCGGCTCGCTCGGTCGGCTCGCGCCGACGACGATTCGCGCGCTAAGGGGCGAAGACTCCCCCGCGATCGCGCGCGATTTCCCCAACAACGTTCAGCTGGAAGCGGACGAGATTCGATACGACGTCGTCGGGCAGTCGCTCGACCTGGCTTCGGAGAACGACGAGCTTGTGCGCATTACGCAGTCTTCCGCAAAGAGCGACGTCGAATTTACCGCCAGGCATATACAGGCCCAATTCAACGCCAAAGGCGAAATCGAGCGCGTGGCGGCGGGGCGCGAAGGAACGCTTCAGGCGAATTTGTTCGACGAGACCGGCAGAATCCAGCCGATTGTCGCGACGTGGGGAGAAGGGCTCTACGCCGCGCCCGCGCCGGAGAAGGCGGGGTATTTGAAGATCACGTCGTCGGGCGCCGTGTCGCTTGTCGCCGATCAATTGGGTTCGTTTTACTCCGAAGAAGGAGATTTCTGGTGTCGACTGGGGGACGCGCCGGAGAATCCCGACGATCAGGTCGGCGCGAGCGCGCCGGCGGATCCGAACGTTCCGCCGAGCTTTTCGATCAAAGCGCTTCAGGACATGAAGCCGATACTCGCCGATTTTCGCGGGAACGTCACGCTCGATTCGCCGCGCGCCAAGGCGAGCGTTTCCGATTCGGTCGCGATTCGATTCGACTCGGTTCAGTCGCCCGGCGCGCCGGACGCGGAAGGGGGCGTCGCGGGGACTTTCGCCGAGGAAGAAAACGGCGCGCGCTCCGCGTTCGCGGGATTGGAAGAGAGTCCCGACGCGCCGACGTTCGAATTTGAGGCGCGCAAATTGGAAGCGCTGTGTCTGCTTCGCTACTTGCCGAACAAGACGAGTCCGGAAATTGAAGCGACGAGGTTGACGATGCGCGATTCGGTCGCGTTCTATGAGAAAACGCCCGACGTCGCCGAGCCGACGATGGAGATTCACGCCGACGCCGTTCAAATCGACAACCCCACGAAAAAAGACGCGATGAAGTTGCGCATGCTCGGCGCGCCGAGCGAGCCCGCGTCGTTTAGAACGGACAAACTTGCGCTTGTCGGGTCGGACGTCGCCGTCGACAGTCGCCAGAACTGTTTCCAGGTCCTGGGGCCCGGCGAATTGGAAGCGAATAAGCCCGCCGACGAAGGGGACGGGCAAACGACGCGTCTGAGCCAGTTGGCGGCGGAAGGGCCGATTAAAGTGCGCTGGACCGATTCGATGCAGTTCGACGGGCAGAAATTGCGGTTCCTCTCGATGAACGACCAGTACGTGTCCGTAACGCAAGGGGAGCGAAGGCTGTTGAGTCCGGAAGTCGCGTTGACGTTGAAGAACCCGCTTTCGATTTTCAATTTCGATTTCAATAATAAAGAGACGCTCGAAGTCGAGCTTGTCGAATGTCTTGGCGACATGGCGCGTCCGATCCAAATCGACGCGGTCGTTCCGGCGAGTCCGGATTCCGCCGATCGCCGCGCGTCGAGCTATCGCGCGTTCGCAAGGAAGTTGCAATATCGCGTTTCGACGGGCGAGTTCGCCGCGCTTGGCGGGGGCGATCTCTACGCGATCGTTCCGTCGACGGGCGAGTCGCTCGAGTCGTTTTCGCCAATAGACGTCGCGCGCGAGCAGCCTGAGTCGACGCCGAAGTCGACCGCGCCGACGTGGACGAAAATTCGCGCGCGATTCCAGGGCGACGCGACCGGCTCGGTCGCAAGTCAGGAGACGTCGATCGCCGACGGCGTGCAGGCGCTTGTCGCGACCGTGTCGGATCCAAACGCGCCGCTTGAACTCGACGCCCCGGAGAATCGCCCGGAAACCGCCGCTTATATTGAAGGAAACCAGGCGTTTATGCGCGTCGTTCGAGGATCGGACGGGGCCAAAGAAACGCAGGACGTCGAATTAGAAGTTCGCGACGGCGTCGTCTTCAAGCAGAAGGACATAACGGGGCTGTGCGCGTCGCTACGCTATGCGTCGAAGAAGAATCTTGTCGTTCTCTCAGGCTCAAGCGCCAACAAAGCGGCGATTTACCGACAGGAGTATCAGGGCGCCGAACGCGAACGACTCGGCGAGTTCGCCCGCGCCGTCTATCAGCTCGACACGCGCAAGTTAAGCGTCGATTCGTTCACGCATACGGATTGAGGACGGATTGACTACGCGCTTCCAGACGACAACGACGACGCGGCGTAGCCGCGAGGCGTCGCCCCGCCGCAGGCGGAAAGCCGCCTCCATTGGGGGCGGACAAAAGCGAAGCGATTGGCGACGCGGCGATTAACGTTTTTGGGTCATGCCAATGCGACGCGTCCCGCGCGAAGCGCGTAAAGCCGCCGTTACGAAACGGCGGTCAATCGGCTCGAAAGAGCCGAGTCCAATCAGCGCGAAGCTATGATTGCCTGCAACGTCCGGCGGACTTCGCGCGCTACCGCTTGCGGCTCTTATACGCCAGCGACCAACGGGAGCGGGGCTTTACGTTTCGCGCGGAAGCGCGCATCGGGAGTTCGCCGTCGGACCGACCAACGGGAGACGATTCCAAAAAGCCGCCTACCGCTTGCGGCTCTTATCAACGTCGCGAGTATCGCGACGGCTCTTATTGAACCGCGGGGATCAACTTCTTGACGTCGACTTTGTCGACGTTCGCGCCTTTTTCCTGACCGGTCAGGTCGCGCCAGGCGTCGAAGTCTTTTTCGAAGTATTTCTCTTTTAGCCACATGAAGAACGGAAGGTCTTTATTGTCTTGCCAGTAGACGTTTTCCAGCAGCTGCGGCTGTTCGGGCTTCCATTCGATATCGGAACGCACGAGACTCTCCGTCGCGTTGGCGAAGACGTTGCCTTTGACGACGAAGTTCTTCGTCTGCGCGGTGTTGCTGTAGAACATCAGACAGCGTCCGTTTTTGTCGGGGCGTTGAACGTGGCCCCAGCCGTAACCGGCTTGTAAGCACACGTTGTCGACAAACGAGACGTTTTCCGTCTTCGATTTCTCGTCGCGGTTCCAGTATTCGAACGAATATTCGCAGTTCCAAATGAGATTGTTGCGATAGACGATATCGCGCTCGACGTTTTCGCCGGAGCCCTGATTGGTGAGCGCCGCGTCGTAAATTTCCCAAAGTCGGCAGTTTTCGACGACGTTGTTTTCCGCCGCCGACCAGAACTCGATTCCGTTCCCAAAGCGGACGCGACGGCCCGTTCCGCCTTCGCCGTATTGATCGCCGCCGCCGATCCAGCAGACGTCGCAGTTGCGAATGATCATGTTTCGGCTGTTTGTGCCGCCGAACCCGTGCGCGGCGCCGTAACGAATATCGAGCCCGTCGAAGACGACGTCGTGAACGTTCGAATGATTGATTACGTGGCGCATCGTCGCGGCTTCGAGCGTCTTATAGACTTTCGCGGGGTTCTCTTTCGAATAGAACCAGACGCGCCCTTCTTTCTTTTCGTAACAGAAGTCGTCTTGCGCTTTAAGATCCTCGAGCGTCCAGCGTTTGAACGCGGCTTTGGAGCCGTCGAGAATAATATTGCCGACGTCGGTTCCAAAATCAAACGCATCGACTTCGACTTCTTCCGCTTCGAGATTGGCGATCGTGATCGTAACGTCGTTCGGAAGTCCGCCAAAATAGATAGTTATACGCGCGTCGTCGGCGTCCGTCGTCGTTTTGAAGACGATCGACTGACGCGAGAACTCCGTCGTCGGTTCGAATTTGCCCATGACGACGTCCCCGTAACCCGACCACGGAGAGCCGCTTTTCATCAATCTTGCGCCAAACGAGACGGGCTTGGTCGCTTTGACGTCCATCGAAAGACGATAGCATTTGCCCTTTTCGACGGGGAACGAGCTGTAACACCACTGAATATGATTAGACGCGGTTCCGCAACTTTCGCACGCAAAGACGTGCGTTTCGGCGCCCGACTCCGATTTTTCAATCGATTCGGCGACGTTCGCGCCCGATTCCTGATGTAGGAACCATCTGCCGCCGCTCATGAACTTGCCGGCGTCGCCGATTTTTCGAACGCTTGTCGGGCGCGTCGCCCAGAGATTGTCGCCTTCGGGAAGCCAGCATGATTCTTTGTCGAGCGCGATCGAACGCCAGAAACTCGGTTTGGCGCCTTTGCCGTAACTTGTGTACGTAATAGGTTTGCCCGGTTCTCCCGAGCGCGGATCAAGACCGCCGCGCCAGAATTCGCCGCATTTGAATTTGACGACGTCCCCCGCGACAAGCTCTTTTGCCGACGAGACGCGATCAAGCGTCTTCCAGGCGGACGCCGGAGAGGTTCCTTTTGCGGAATCGTTCCCTTTGGACGCGTCGACGTAGTAGTCGGTCGCGGCGGCGAGAGAGGCGAACGCAAATAGAACCGACGCCCCGGCAATCAGGCGTAAACGACGTTGAAATGTTGAGTTAAACATGGAAGCTCTCTGCTGTTGGAGTTGCGGTTGATAAAAAAGGAACGACTATCGCCCTATTATAGCCGCGGAAGAGCTTCAGACAAGTTTTTTCCCCTGGCAGAAAAAACAAAACGCGACGTCGAAAAACGTCGCGTTTTGGGGAAACGAGAACTCAATATAACGCGATTGCGTCGGGATCATTCCGGTCGTTTGAACGTCGGCGCGTCGACGGGATTGATCTGTTTGACCTCTTCGGGGTCCTGCCAATTGGAACTAAACGTCGCGAGGGTTTTCGCTTTGCCCTGAACGGCTCCGGAAACCTCGGCGCGCGCGTAATGTCGCGTTACGAATTTCGACGGAACCGTCGGTTGAGTCTGTTCGTCGTTCGCTCGATTCCACGCGGAAGACGCGTTTGTTTTGCCGCGCGTCGTCACGCCCGGATCGATTCTCATCGCGACGCGATCGACTTTTTTCGGAGTCGGCTCGCGATAATTCGACTCGGCCGGAGTCCAGCCGAAATTCTCGTTGCGCTTTTCAATGGAATCGCCGGAACTCTTTTGTTTCGGCGCGGCTTTGACCGTCTTTTGAGCGACTTCGTCCGACTCGTCCGCCGCTTCGAGCGCGACGCTTTCGTCGTCCGACGCGTCTTCGGGCGTTTCAAAGTCGACGTCAAGCGCGACGTCGTCCGATTCGGACGCGTCTTCGTCCGCCGAGATCGCCAGAGGCGCTTCGTCGACGTCGGTCGCCTGCGAGTCGTCGGAGATCTCTTCCGAATCGATTTCGTCGGGGAACACGAGCATAATCGGCTCTTCGTCGAGTTCTTCGTCCGTCGACTCGTCGGTCGAGGCCAGAGGCGTCGCGGCGACGACGGTCGAAGGCAGTTTGTTTCTCATCGCGTTTGGCTTGCCGTTGGCGAAAGGAAGCGCGACGAGCGAACGAGTCGCTTTGTTGACGACTTCGACCTCTTCTTCTTCCGCTTCTTCCTGATCGTTGTCGTTAAGCGCGAATTCGTCGGAATCGAGAACGACGTCCTCTTCGTCGAGCTCCTCGTCTTCGTCAAGGTCGGTCAAGCTGAAAAGATCGTCGTCGTCGGACGAAATATTGGAGCTGTACGCCTGACTGTAACTTGGCGCGACGCGCGACTCCTGTTCGTCGAGAATACTCATGGCGTTCGCGCGCGTCGACGGCTTCGCGCCGACTTTGGCAACGGACGTTCCCAAGTTGTTCGGCTCGCCCTTGGAGTTGTAAATTTTGGTCATGACGGGCTCGTCGTCGTCCCAGTCGATCGTCGATTCGAAATCTTCCTCGTCGGAGAGAGAGAAGTCGAATTCGGACGGTTCCGGCTCGCGATCATACGCGATCGTACGACCCAGCGACGAATTTCGCGAGGGCAGGCCGCTCGTCGCGTACGATTCCGGAGATTCGTACGAGGGTCGAGGGGCGGGAAGAGGCTGGGACGTCGCGACGGAGGCGTGTTCTCCAAGCTGCCCGGATCCGCGAGAGAGGATTCGCGCGTAAGTCGGGACCGGCGAATTTCTCTTCGGAAGGAGTTGGTATTCGACCAGCTGACCCATTCTGCGCGCTTCCGCCTGAGCGCCGACGCGTTCCGCTTTCGCCGCCAGCAATCGTCGCGCGTCGGGCGAGAGACCTTGAAGCCCCATGGCGACCATGGCGAAGTCTTCCGGATTCGCTTCGATCGCCTGCGAAACGCTGTCGATAAACGCGAGCGTCTGTTCGAAATTCGAATCGCCGATTTTGCCGATCGCGGAGCTGAACGTGCGCGCGAGCAAGTCGACGCCCGGATTCTTTAGGTCGACAAACGCGTCCATGCGGCAGACGACAAAGGGCGTTCTGTTCGCGTCTTCGGTGTAACGCGTTTGCAACGCGAGGAACATCTCGCCGCTCATCGGGCGGCCTATGGCGGCGCCGCGATAGGAGCCCGAACAGTACGCGAGCGTCAATTCGGCGTCCTGATAGATAATCTGAAGCTTGCCGGTCGAACCGCTTCGTTCGGCCAGCGCGTATATGCCGGCGCCTTCGTCGACCATGCTGACTTCTTCGTATCCCATCGAGCGCCATAGTTCGACGATCGCGTTCGGATGCGTGAGGAAGAAGTCGAACAGCTCGGGATTGCAGCGTCCGCCGGCCATCGGCAGACGTCGGTAGATCGTGGCGGAAGACGTCAGTTGACGAATTTTCTCCTGCGCGTTGGGAGAAAGAGCGTCCCACGGAACGCGCGCGAGCAGGTCGCGCGCCTCGTTGCGGTCGGTCGACGCCTGCGCCAACGCCTCGGCGCTGGGAATCGCGCTTTGACGCGATTGTTGCGCCGCGTAGTTGGGCTGCGTTGAAGGAAGATAGCTCGGACCCTCCGCATGAGCGAACTGCGGCGCGATTTCCGGCTGTTGCTGCGGCTTCGGTTGCGAACCTTTAGACGCGCGTTGTTGCGACGAGCGCGGAATGAGCGGCTGCATCCCTAAGAAATTGTTGCGCGGCGGCTCCGAGGGGAGCTCTTGACGCGGTTCAAAGATCGGCTGGGATTTTTGAACGATCGGCGTCTGCTGTTGATTAGCCGTCGGCTTGGAATTGAACAACCCCGAGAGGATTTTAGGCTTCGATTCCTTCTGGCGTTGCGACGAAGACGCGACCGGCTGCCCTTGAAATATCGACGCCTGTTGCGCCGCGAGATTCTGCTGATATTGGGCTTGTTGCGCGGCGAGACTCTGTTCGTATTGCGCCTGCTGCCGCATGGCGAGGCTCTGTTCGTACTGAGCCTGCTGCCGCATGGCGAGGCTTTGTTGATATTGCGCCTGTTGCGCCGCGAGACTTTGTTGATATTGCGCCTGTTGAGCGGCTCGCGGATTGGCGTAGTATTGAGACTTTGCCGTCGCGGACGTCGCCGACGGCGAGGGCGCCCTTCCTGCGTAAAGCGATCCGTACGTCGCCGAAAGCGCTTTGGAACCGCCGCTAATCGCGGCCAGGCCAAACGCGACGCTCAGCGCGAAGACGCGCGCGCGCTTGTTCGCGAAAACGCTCGATAAAGAGCGCGTGAATAGGCGTCTGTCGCGAAACGACGAATCGGCGGAACGAGTCATATTCAATCCTTTGAATCTGCAGGTCGGCATTATTCGAACGAAACCGCTCGACGGCGCGCGCGCCCATCCAAGGCGCAGTCGTAGCCGTATAGGTTGTATCGGCGCTTTTTTGTCTTTAAAACAGTTATTTTTGTTATAATTGTTACTATATGAAAAATCCGCTTTTTTTTGAGGCAAGGGGCGCGACGACGCAAACGCGCGTTATAATGAAGCAGAGAACGGCGCGACGGCGTTCGTCGCGCGTCTGTCCGCGAATTAACCGAAGATAGCCCGACCATGCGAAATCAGCCGATCGCCGCCGCAATTTCCGCTTATCGCGCCGAAGCGCTGCGCGTCGCGCGTTGGGAGCGCGCGCGCCGACTGACGGCGGCGTGTTCGCTGATTGGCGTTCTTATTTTGTTTAAAACGCCTATCTTGGTTATTTTAACAGTCGCCGTAATTCTCGCTTTTCTCTATTGGCGATTTTCCCGAAAGACGAAGCGCCCCGGCCTGACGTCGGCGGCGCGTCGACTGGAATCTTTTTGTCCCGACCTGACCGGGATACTCGCCGGGGCGGTCGAATTGGAACGCGAAGAATCGCCGGTCGGCTCTCCGGAATTGCGTCGGCTGACGGCCGAGCTTGCCCTTGACGCGCTCGAAACGCGCGTGGCCGCGATCTCGGCGTCGGAGCGCGCGTCCGCGATTCTCGGACGGTCCGTCGACGCGGCGTTTTTGGAGCGACGCCGACGCGTCGAATTGGGCTGGACTTTTATGAGCGCGTGTCTTGCCGCCTTTTTTCTGGCGACGCTTGCGCTTCGACTTTCCGCAAAAGACGGCGAGCCGACCGTCCCCGACGCCGCGCCGATTCGCGTCGCGACGCCCGAGTCGGACGTCCCGTCCGAGCGCGTTCGCGAGCCGGAATCGACGACGTACTCGTCCGTCGCGGCGTCTCTTGGCGCGCTTTGCGCGACGCTCGAACGACTCGAAACGCTCGCAAGAGAATTGAGCGCGGAAGAGGACGGCCAAAGCGCGTCGAAGTTGGCGCGGGAGATCGAGTATTACGTCGAGTCGGAATCGGACGGGGCGGTCGCGAGAACGAAACAGACGCTTGATTTGACGCGCGACGCGGCGGCGATTCGCGGTTTTGTCGACGAGCGGATCTCGGGCCGGGACGGCGCGGCGTTTCTCCTTGCGCGTCGACTTGTCGCGTTATCTTCCTACTGGGAAACGTGTAAAGCTCTGAAAAAGGAACTGCTCGAAACGATTGGAACGCGCCTGCGCAACGACGACGCTACGCGACGAACGGCGGCGCGTCGCGACGTCGCGCGACTTGCCGACGCGTTTGCCGGGCGCGTCGGGGACGAACTACGCGTTTTGGGGATTCTGGCGTCGAGCTGGGAATTTGGCGCGCGACTCGACGCGTTGGACGAATCGCGTCGCGCGCTTTTGCGCGAGGCAGTCGAGAATTTAGCCGCGCGGCCCGGCGTTTCGGAATGGGACGAAGAGGCGGATCCTCGCGCGCGCGCGAGTTTTTTGGAACGACTTGACGACTTGCGCGAGCGCCTGTCGGAGTTTGACGCGCTTCTGCGCGATGACGTCGCCGTTCTTCAACAAGAAGAAAACGCCGATTTTGTAAGCTGGGCGCGAGAAACTGCGACCAAGGCCGACGTTTACGATTTGTTCTTTCGCTCGACGAGCGTCGACTCCGCGACGAAGAGCGTCGAAGCGCGCCGCGCGGCGCTCGAGCGAGCCGCGTCGAGCGCAAACGCCGAGCTCTGGGGGCTTGCGGCGCGCGCGCTCGACGAAAGCGGCGGCGATTGGGGCGCGTCGAACTCGAACGAGGACGTCGAGGCGAGCGCCGCGCTCGCGGCGTTTCTCGCGTGGGGAGCTTGTCCGGATGGCGAGTTGGACGACGTCGCGGAATTGACGCAGGCGCCGGAAGTCGCGCCGCGCGATTTGTCCGGCGAGGCGACCGGCGGGGAATCGGGCGAAGAGGTCGCGTCCGACGGCGACGTCGCGAGCGATTCCGGAGCCGCTCCCGATTCGGTTGCGAGCGCGTC
>JAFZNK010000120.1 GCA_017550965.1 Thermoguttaceae bacterium | reverse complement strand
ATAGAGGGTCGCCTTGAGATTTTGAGTGCGCGCGCCTTCTGCCCAGCGCACGACGAGGGAGTCGGAGTTCGACGCCGTTTGCGTAAGCTCAAATTTGTAGTTGTCGACGGGGTCGGCGGTCAGATCCTCGGTTCCCTCGGCGAAGAGGGTGAGGTTGTTAAGAGTGAACGTATTGCCGTAGACGGTCGACCCGCTCTGCGAGCTCGGCACGACGACGTCGATTTGACCGAGATCAGAGGCGGTCGCGTCGGCGAAGTCGACGCTTTCGTTATTCGGTTCGTAGGCGTCTAATTCGAGAACGCCGTAGCCTGGCATGCGCTGAATCGCCGTGAAAGAATAGATGTACGGCGTGCGTCCAGTCGATTGGTCGTAGGTCGTAAAGACGTAACGGTCAAATCGCGCGTCCCACTGGATCGGCATTCGTTCGACTTGGCCGGTTTCGGGATTCGACATGTACACGGCGGTGTAGTACTCGACGTCGGTCGGTTCGTAGGTCGCGTCGTAGTCGTAGCCCCAGAAGGTGAGCCACGATTTTAGCGGAGTCGAGTTCGTCGTGCTGACCGTAACGTCCTCGCCGCGCGCGTTCAAGTAGTGAACTTCAACGCCGACGCCGTAGTTCTGATCGAGATATTCTTGCGTTATGCCGTAGAGCGGCGATTGAACGTCTTCCGCGAGAACTTCCTTCGCATACTCGGAGAAATAAAGCCATTCTCCCGTCGTCGAAGGATAGAGCCCTCCGTTCGTGCTGTTCGGGTAGATTTGGGCGTAGTTCGTATCGCCCTGGTAAATGTACTCGGACGCGCCGTCCTTGAACCATGCGAAACCGTAGTAGATCGACGACGGATCGTTCGTGAAGGAGTTCGCGATATAGATGAACGTTTGATCTTCCGGAGAAACGAAGTCGGCGTAATCGGGATTGACGACTTCGCTCGTATCCGACCAGCCGGTGTAGGTCAAGATATTAGCAAGCGCGGCCGCCCAACCTTGGTTGTAGTGGCTGAAGCCGTACAAACTCGCGGAGTAGTCGGCGGAAACCACGTGCGTCCCGTTCGTCGAGACGATCGCGTTCGAGAAAAGAGGCGCGTCGACCGTCGTTTCAAAGCCTGTCGTCTGCGAAAGAATATGTTCCTCAAACCCCGATTCCTTCACGGTAATCGTCGATTCGGCGCGCGCCGTTTCCTGCAGCGAGGAAAGATCGATCGACTCGGCAAGCGAGGTCGGCGTCGCCGTCTCGACCTGCTGCGCCTGAGACGCCGCCGCTAGGATCGAAGGATCGACAGAAAGAAGTTGTCGTTCCTCCAGCGGCTCCATGCCCAGTCGGCGAGCGGTGAGAGAACGTTCGCGCGCCTTCGACGACGAAAAACTCTCCGCCGTCGAGATTTTTACGCGATTCAGAAGATCGGACAGAAAACGCTTACCTGTTTGCGACATAGTTTTCATTCCTTCGTAAAGTTTACCTCGCAAGCGACTCGCAAAGGCGGATCCAACCTTCGCAATACCCCGCTATACGACGATCACGACGCTACCGCGCGCCCTAATTTTTCAGTCGAACGTGTCGACGGACGCGTCGTCTTGTACAAGTTTGCCACACAAAAGCGCGTAGCCGCGCAAGGACTCTGGCGCTCGACCCGCGCCGACGCGCCCTATACAAAACACGCGTTCCGCGGCGTCCCGTCCCGACCGACCGGTCGACACGGCATGGAGGGTCCGCGCTCTCCTCGCAAACGCGATAGAACGCGAAAATCCCGCCTAATGAGACGTATTCTCATCTAGTTTAACGCATCCAACCAAATTTTACCACAAAAAACGCCGTTTTTTTCTTTAGCCGCCACGTTTTCATGTCAAATCGTAAGGATGCGACAATTGTTCCAATCGTTCAGT
>JAFZNK010000119.1 GCA_017550965.1 Thermoguttaceae bacterium | reverse complement strand
AGGGGATTTGTTGCGACGACGACGCGATTTACGCCGCCTTTACCAATCAGGTTTATAAAATCGACTGGAGCGGAAAGGTGATTAAGAGCGTTTCCGCGCCCCAACATTCCGGAGACCCGTGCCTGGCGAACGGCAAGTTGTACGTCTCCATGTCGTGCGACGACGGTTCGGCGCTCTACGAGTACGATTTGGATTTGAATTTGACGCGCAAAATTAAATTGGAAGACTGCCCCGCCGCCGACGGCGTCGCTTATCTCAACGGCAAGTTTTACGTCGGCGGCCCCTCGACTTACGAGCCGCACAAAGACAATTTGACTTTAGTCTACGATTCCGATTTCAACTTAATTCAAAAGACCGACGTTAATTTCGACGTCGAGACGCATTACGGACCGCAATCGATCGCGGCGTGGAACGACGGAATTTTCATCGCGTTCTATCCCAGAGACGACGCGCCTAAGGTCACGCTCCGATCCCTGCGCCTCGACGAGCAATTAAGAAACGTCGCTTCCTTCACTATCGACGGTTCCACCGGCTGGCAGCCCGCGCCCGAATCAAAACAGTCAAAAGACAAAGACAAACCGTTGTTCCTGCTCGGTCGAACGGCTAAAGTCGACGGAAAGACGATCGCGAAATTTATTTGGGCGCAATTCGACTCCAAAACCAATGAATTCAAAATCGTCGCGGAATAACTTTTAAAAACACTGGCGAACGGAACGTCGTTCGCCGGTGTTTGAATATCATTTCTGGGAATCGTTAAACGTCGCGTCCAGGAGCGCGGCGTCCAAATTTGCGTCGTATCGCACGCCAATGAGCCGCCATGCGTTCGAGGGGGTTTCGGTCGACTTCGAACGTGACCGATAGAACGTGAAATACCACACGACCGGATAATTCTCAAATTTACATAAGTATCGAAACACGACCAGATCGGCGCCGACGTATCGAACGCCGACTTCTTCCGCTTCGACGTAACCGCCGAAATTCGCGTTCATCGTTTTCCAGCTGTCGACGATTTTCGAACGCGCCTTTTCGTTGTCCGCCATCGGCGTGTTCATTACGAAATTGTCGACCGCCTGACGAGGATTGCCGTTAGGCGCGGTAAGATCTTCAAAAAACTTCTCGATTGATCTGCGCGGCGAATCCAATTCGGCGTTAGCGGGGGCGGTCTGCTGCGCTTCGACGCGAGGCGCGACGCCGCGATCGTGAAACGCGAGAACCGCTAAGGCGACAAGCGTCGCGCACCAAAGAACCGACGTTCGATATTTATTCATTCGACAATCTCCATCTATTAAGCGACTCGAAAACGCGACGCGTCTTCAACGTTATTCCACGATACCAAAAAGAAAGACGCTCGTCAAGTTTTTGAAACGTTCGTTTCGCGTCTATTGTCAAAAAAATTCGCTCGATTCTTGAATTCAGGCTTCCATTAACGTACAATGAGCGCGTCGGCGAACGAGCCTTGCGCTTCCGTTCGCTCAAGACGCGTTTTAAGAAACGCGAACGCCTTTCTCAACAACAAGGAGAAATTTACATGGAATTTCAATTCTGCGGCGCAGCCGGAAACGTCACGGGGTCCAAGCACTACGTCGTTTGCAACAATTATCAATTTCTCGTCGATTGCGGGATGGTTCAGGAACGCGGCAAAGCTGATGAAAACTGGAACCCCGTCGTCGAAAATCCCAGTCAGGTCGACGCCGTCTTTTTGACGCACGCGCACCTCGACCACTGCGGTCTCCTGCCCAAATTTGTCGCAGACGGTTTTCACGGATATATTTACGGAACGCCAGCCACGCTCGAATTGACCAAATTGATTTTACTCGACTCCGCTCATATTCAAGAGGAAGACGCGATCTATAAACAGAAGAGACACGCCAAAGAAGGACGCGTCCCGCCAAGGCCCGTGCGTCCGCTCTATCGACAATCGGACGTCGAACGCGCGGTCAGGCTGTTCTATCCCATTCAATACTCCAAGCCGAAAAAAGTCGCGCCGGGAGTCGAAGTGATCTTTCGGGAGGCGGGGCACATCCTCGGCTCAGCGTTTATCGAAGTAATTTTGACGAAGCCGGAAGTCGATCAGGACGAACCCAGACGGCTCCTCTTCTCCGGCGACCTCGGACGCGCGAATCGCCCGATTTTGCGCGATCCCGAATATTATCGCGAGCCAAACGAAATTTCCAACCTGTACATCGAATCGACTTACGGCGACAGAATATCCGCGCCTATCGACACGGTCGACGACCAAATTGTCGAGATCGTCAATCGCACCGTCGAAAGGGGCGGAAAAGTCATTATGCCCGTCTTTGCCGTCGAACGCGCGCAGGAAATGCTCGCGCGATTCGCCAAAATGATCGTCGCGGGAAGAATTTCCGCCGAAACGCCCATATATCTCGACTCCCCCATGGCCGTCGAAGCGACGCAAATATTTTATCGACAACGAGATTGCTTTGACGAAGAAACGATCGAAACGTCGAGAAAGGCAAAAGACGCGATTACCAATCTCCATCTGTTTAAGACCCAGCAGGAATCAAGAACGCTCAATGAAATGAAAGGCCCCGCGATCATCATGTCGTCGGCGGGCATGTGCAACGCCGGGCGTATCAAACATCACCTGGCCAATCACATCGGCAACCCGAAGAACACGGTGGCTTTCCTCGGATATCAGGCGGAAGGAACGCTCGGACGACTGATTTTAAACGGCGTGAACCCCGTGCGCATCCACGGACAGCCGAGACAGGTTCGCGCGGAAATCGTCGTCGTCAAAGGAATTTCGGGACACGCCGATCAGGCGGAGTTGCTCCAGTGGTACTCCGCGATTCCCAGACGTCCCAAAACAACGTTCGTCGTCCACGGAGAGCCGAAAGCGGCCAACGCGCTTGCGGAAAAAATTAGAGAAATCGCGCCGGAAACGTCGGTCGTAACCCCCGCAACCGGAGACGTTTATAAAGACTAATGCGACGTTTCGACTTGTCGCCGGAAGGACCGCCGGAAAAAAGACGTCCGCGACGCGCGGCGCGCATTAACGCTACGACGCGAAAGCGTCGTAGCTTCTTTTGATTAACGCGCCTGCTCGCCAAAGACGCGGCGCTGCGCGTTGAGAGTTATCGCCCCTTTTCAGGCTTCTTTTTATCGACGGCTAAACGCTTTGAAGGTTTGGTTTTTGCCCTGGACGCCGCGACGTTCGCTTTTTTAGTCGAGGACTCGGACCGTCGACTTGACGACGACAGGAGCTTCTCGCGAATTTTGGCCGCGTCGTCAAGCAACTTGCCGACGTTGGCGTATTTGGCCTTGCCGATCATTTTACGGCTCTTCAAATAATCGACCGCCGACGATTCCGTCAATTCTGCGGTCGTATCGTTCGCCAACATATCGGCGGCGATCTCGTGAAAAGAACGCGTTTCTTCTTTGCGAACGATCACGCCCGTGCACTGCTTGTTGAAAAGGAGAGAAAGACGTTTGAATCGCGCGCTGTAATTCAGACAATACGATTCGAAAATAAAGACGTTCCAACTCCTTCCCCCGCCGCACAAAGGAAAATTGTCAAAAGGTTCGAAAGAACAAATCGGAAGATAATCGCGTCCGTTCAGAACGCGTTCGATACAATCGTCGACGAGCCTTACGTCAAATTCAAAATATTTCGGATCGGCAAAGACGTCTTCGTCCACACGAACCGTCGAAGCCATCAATAGCGGCAAAACGGACTTACGCACGTTCTCTTCCAGACGGTCGGAAGCTTCGGCGACGCTTTCGACAAGTTCCGCTAATTGGACGTAACGCCCCTTCTGCGTCGCCTCCAGACAATAGTCGGAGACGGCCTTGTTTAGATCAAATTTCTTAGCCATCAATCAGCGGCCCCTTTCCCTCGAAGCCGCAAGCGGCTCCGAGAAGTGTCGGAAACGCGAAAAAACGCTTTGGATTCGCGTTTGCGTTTCCGGCATACGGCGTCGTTTGAAACGACGATACAAACATAACGCCCTACTAACGGTAAGCGGCAAAACACTTAAGAGAGCCGCCGAACAGCTCGCGTTAAGAGCGTTCGGCGGCTTGTTGACGTCGACGAAAAACGCTTAAAAACTGAAACTGTTATTTGCTTGCTTTACTTGGTTTACGAACGACTTTTTCCGAATTTTTACTTGTTTTGCTCTTAATTTTCAGAATACGGCGCGGGCGCTTTCCTTCGAGCTTCTTCGGCTTGCGAACGAGATACCCGTTCGAACGCTTGTCGACGCCCAGCGTCTCAAGATTCTCCTCCTCTTCGGTAATTTCTTCAAACGCTTCTTTGGTAACGTATAGCGATTTAATAAGATCGACGACCCGGCGCGCGGGCGTGTCCTCCGACCAAACGCGATCCATCTCGCGCTTGATCTTAACGACGACGTCTTCGTCGTCTCGCTCCGGCTCAAAATAATCGGCGCGGAAACAATAATTTGGGTACAGTTCGGCAAGCAGGTCGACCAACGCTTTTTTATCGGCGACGCCGTATTCTTCCAGTTTTTCCGACCAGCGATCGAAAAACGCCTGGTAATACGCCAACTTGCCCCCTTCTTCAAACCACGCGTCCATTGTCGATTTGACAAACGCTTTCGCTTCCGAAGCCGACTCGGAAGACGACGGTTTTTTTGAATCTTCGTTTTCTTCGACCGCTTTTTCCTCGACGGTTTTGACGTCGGCCGGGGGCAACTCTATCGTGTTCCTCGAACTGGGATCGTCTAGCAATCCAAACGCCGAGTCGAAAAGATCGTCCAACGTTTCAGGCTCGCGCGACGAACCGACTTTTTTGCGGCGCCGATATTCGCCGTTCGAACGACGTTCGAATTTGTCGGTATTGAGCTCCATCGCTTTTTCGATTCGATCGGCGGGCACGCAAACTCTCTTGCTCAAGTCCTCGGCCGAAAGAGATTCGCTCGCGCCCCAAACGCGCTCGATTTCGTTTTCAACTTTGACGCGTTCTGAAAGATACGACGTCGTTTGCTCAAAGTAATATTCGTTGAAATGATACGACGGACAATACTTTTCGAGGTACGCTTGCAACAACCCCTCGGAATCGATTCCGGCTTTTACGAGCCAGTCTTTGTTAAGGTTAAGAAACGACTCGTAGTAAGCGACGATCGCGCCGATGGAGTCGAAAAGAGACGCGACGCGTTCTTTGATTAACTCCTTTGTTTTCTCGGTCGCGCAATATAACTTGTCCTCGTAGGGGACGAGGCAGCGAGCGACGATCTTCGCCAATTTGGCGTCGGGCTCCCCGGAAAAATCCATGTTAAAATTCTCTTTGGCCAATTTTCGGAATTTTTCCAAATCGCCGTGCGACTGGGGATTTAAACCGCCGACAAATTGCGCGGATACGATTCGCTTAATAACCTCGGCGCGGGAAAGAACCTCGGTCGGTTTGGAAGATTCGGCGGAATTAGCCGATCCGGAAACAAAAACGCCTCCGGCGGCGCGAAATACTTCGACCAGTTTTTCGTCGGACAAGACGGCGTTAGGCCCGGCCTCTTCTTCAAAAACAATTCGGAAACGTTTGAAATCGGAAAGATCTTCATGGAAAATCGCTTTGGAAAAATGTTCTTTAAGAACAAGTTTCGCCACGGCGACGTACGCTTCGTCAAGCGTCGAATCGGAAGAAGAATCGGCCTCTTGTCCTTGCACTTCCACCCCGACGTTCTCGAGGAGAAGAGTCAGCGCCGATTCCGGAAGTTTTACGTCTTGAAAACGATCGTGGAACAATTTGGAGAAGAGCGCGAGGTCGCCGGGCGCGCGCGCGATCTTATCCGGAAAATACTCTTCGACAATCTCTCGCGTTCCGCGCAACACAGGTTCCGGAACCGCGGCGACTTCCGAAGCGCGCGCGCTCTTTTCGATTCCGCCCGAGCCGCGGCCGTCTTCGTCTAAAATCGTCGAGTAACCGCCGATATAGACGCCGCCGGCGTATTTGAGAACCATATACAGTTTCTTATTGTCGTAAGTAAAATCGGAGAATCTCATTTCGAGAAAATGTCGAAACTTTTGAAGCCCGCGATTCATACGAACGCGACGAAACGGAAAATACTTTTGCAAAATCTCGCGGGCGGCTTTCACCGCTGCGGCAAACGGAACCTGTTCGTCGTCCGACGCTTTCGTCTCCGCCTCAAGATCGCGAAGCGCGGAAGCTCGCCGT
>JAFZNK010000118.1 GCA_017550965.1 Thermoguttaceae bacterium | reverse complement strand
TACGTACGACGTATGGAGGAGCTCGAGCAGATCGCAATGGAGTCGTCTTTTGTCGAACAGGCGTACGCCGTTCAGGCTGGGCGCGAGATGCGCGTTATGGTGAATTCTCAATTGACGACCGACGAGAGCGCCGCGAAGATATGTCGCGATATCGTCAAGAAGCTCACGGAACGTCTTCAGTTTCCAGGGGAGATCAAGGTAACGGTCATTCGCGAATCGCGCACGACGGGAATTGCGAAATAGCGACGGGCGGTTTGCGAGCGTCAATGATAAAAAAACCGAGTCTGACGAGGACTCGGTTTTTTATTGGCGCTATGGTTAAAAGACGTTTAAATACTGGGATCGATCGTATGCCCCATCTTGTCGCGTTTCGTTTCAAGATAGAAACGATTGTGCTCGTTGCACGGCGCCTGAAGGGGAATTTGTTCCGCGACTTCCAGGTCGAAACCGCTGTAGATGAACGCGTCGACTTTTTTCGAGTTGTTCGTCATAAGACGGATTTTGTGCAGACCGAGATCCTTAAGAATCTGAATGCCGACGCCATAGTCGCGTAGGTCGACCGGATAGCCTAGCGCAAGGTTCGCTTCACAGGTGTCCATGCCTTTATCCTGGAGCGCGTACGCCTTAATTTTCTCGACCAGACCAATGCCGCGGCCCTCTTGCGGTAGATAGATAAGCGCGCCGACGCCTTCGCTCTGAATCTTCTGCAACGCCAAATGGAGCTGGTCGCCGCAGTCGCAACGCAACGACGCCACTAGGTCGCCGGTGAAGCAGGAAGAATGGAGACGCACGAGCGGCGCTTCTTTCGTCGAGAGGTCGCCGTAGACGATCGCGATCGGTTCGCCGGGCTCATACTTGACTTTATAGCCGTAAATGCGACCTTGTCCGTATTTCGTCGGTAGATCCGCTTCGGCGACCCGATCGACGATCTTTTCATGCTGGCGACGATATTTGATCAGCGCCGCGACCGTTACGATTTTCAAATTGAATCGTTTGGCAATTTCGATTAGTTCCGCCGTCGTCGCACGATCGCCCGTTTCGTCGAGGATTTCCGTTAAAAGACCCGCTGGAAAGAGACCTGCCAGGCGCGCCAGATCGACCGCCGTTTCCGTATGGCCCGCGCGACGTAGGACGCCGCCCTCCTTGGCTTCGAGAGGAAAAAGGTGTCCAGGACGCACGAAATCGGTAATTTTACTATCGGGATCGGCGAGCGCGCGAACCGCCATCGCTTTCTCTTGCGCGGTAATGCCGGTTCGCGCCTTAACATGGTCGACCGGCACGGTGAACGCCGTATGTAAAGGCGCCGTGTTGTCTTGAACCATCTGCGTTAGGTTGAGGCGTCGGCATGTGTCGGGGAGTAGCGGCACGCACGTCTGACCGCGTCCATATTTTAGCATGAAATTGACGTGTTCCGGCGTAACTTTCTCTGCGGCGCAAATGAAGTCGCCTTCATTTTCACGATCGGCGTCGTCCATAACGATAACAATTTCGCCTTTGCGGAACGATTCGATCGCCTCTTCAATCGTATTGAACTGCTCGTCCATTGGGATTGCTTCCTTTTTTCATAGCGCGGCTTAACAATAGCGATAAAACGTACGTCAATTATACACCGGAGCGCGCGATTGTTAAGGGGAGAAGTTACGTCGTTCGACGCGCGCGTTGCGGTTGATTTCATTTTTTTCGGCAAAATAGGCGCGAAGCGCTTGAAAAGAGCGCCTTGCGCGCGTTATAATGGGCGTATGGAAGTTTGGCTCTTTCGAGTCTCGTTACGACAACCTGTTTTAAGGCTAGCGCGCGGGTTCGCCGGCGTCGATAGCGTGGAGGATAGCATCAATGAGCGAGCAATTCAGTCTAACGGATCATCCGGTTCATTACTTGAATCCGATGGTGGATCTTTCAAAGATTAAACGCGTCGCCTTCGATATGGACGGGACGATCTATAAGGGCGGAACGCTTTTCCCGTACACCAAAGACGTCTTTGAAACGCTCGAAAAGATCGGCGTCGACTATACCTTTCTCACGAACAACTCTTCGAAGAGCGCGAAAGATTACCTTACGAAGATTCTCAAGCTCGGTTTGAAAGCGACTCCAGACAACATAACTACC
>JAFZNK010000117.1 GCA_017550965.1 Thermoguttaceae bacterium | reverse complement strand
GCGTCTTAAGAGGGATCGTGACATAGACTTAATTTGTCCCCATCGAAAAAACAACAAGCACAAAACACAGGATGGTCGCAAGTTACGACGTTATAAGTGTCGTTGGAAAATAGAACGAACAAACGCTTGGCTACAAAACTATCGACGTATTGTCGTTCGCTATGATCGTTTTTTATCGATCTATAAGGCATTTGTAACCCTCGCCTTTATTATGATCGTTTTGAAAAGGGTTATGAAATGACTTCTAGAATAATAGCAAGTACCGATCAACCCGACGCTACAGACTCTTTCAGAGACTGAATGCAGATCACAACAACCGACTAACGCTCAAGAAAAGAGGTTGCTCTTCGTCTCGTTTCTTCTGAACCATATGTCATTCGTCCAATTGTCACGCTCTTCAAAGAATCGTTTTCGTACGCCAAAATCGAGGTCCCAACTGTAAAGAGCAATCCCAGGACAGCAAGAGCCACTGAGTCGAAAGAATCTTCATTGAAGCTTCCATACTCGCTTAGCGAATGCACGCCCTGGGGAGCAAGGGCTGCCGACAATCTGCTAAACATCAGTCCATTTTGTTTGGCGGCGCCGATCAAAACAACGTCATATGATTGATCCGCGAAAGATAACTCCTTGTTACGAACATCTTCGATTATTCTCTCTGAGATCATATAAACGGCGGTACAAAGGGCGTCGACAAAAGACACTTTCTGATTAAATCTAACTAAACGATCAAAATAAAAGGTCTCGTTTAGCGTCTTTAACGTAGTAATAAAACCGTCATGCCGCGCGTCTCCATTTTCAACGTCCTTGTCGATTCCTTCGTGCCAAAACTCCAACAGTTCGTTATTGCATCGTCCTTGAACAGATATTCTCCCCCCAACGTCGACATTTGACTCGCCTTTTGTGGCTTGTGTTGTCAAAACGTCCAAAAGAGAACCGCATGGAACGACGTTGTTAAAGCACAATTTTGATTTCAATTCGTAATCATTTTTAGAGGGAGGTATAAAAAACCAACGGGCTGAGTCTCCTAAATCGACGATCAGTTTGCCTCGTTCTGAATCGCCAAGCAGTATCCAAAAAGGAAAAAGTAATAGACTTTGACGGCCAAGCGCCGCGTCGTTCGGAATCAATGAATCAACGACGTTTAATCCCGTTTTTTGCGACAAAGCGTACGAATCGCTCAAACTAAAAAACGTTTGCCGTTCGTCCCATTGACGCGAAAACAACCAAACGCCAGGATCGCTAATAGCGACGGTAATAACATTAACCTCCGACCCTTCAACGTCTCTAAGCAATTCTGAAACAGCCTCTTCCTGAACAGTGGAAATCATGACGCGCAACGCGGCTAGTTTTCCGATAGAAGAATAAACGTTATTAACTTCTTCTTTAACAACAGACGTTTTCTTCGATACTAAAAAATCTCCCTTATTTGAACCCAACACCTTATTATTCTTATAGTAACCGCGAAGATTCTCTTCTCGAACAGCTTGCTTCAATTCTTCATAGGCCAGCGTAATTTCTTCAGGAAGATCGAAGGAAACACTCTTATACAAAACAATTGGCGCGTCTTTTTTCGAACTTGTCGTTCCAATCAAAGACGCTTCCAATTTTCGCACGTTAGAAGATATGTTAATCCCGATAAAGAAAGAAGGAGCCTTCAAGGAAGACGCGGGAACGTCTTTTAGAAAAAGCTTTCTTTCTTTCATTTTTCTACTCCTTCAAATGAAATATTTGTGCAAGAATGCCCTGCAAGAAAGAAACTTCGGAAGAGTAAAAGCGCCGCAGATATAGGACGATAATAATTCAAAACCGTTGTCAGTGAAAAACGGTCCGTTATTTCCAAAAACAGCGACTCCCTCGAAACATCCAACATTCCAATTGGCGCGATCCTCGCTGGAAAACCGACGCAATTGGAATGTTGAAATCTGGAAAGAAGCGAAACTTGCAAAAGCGCAATTCTAACACGCGCCGACGCGCGCGTTCTTAAAAGACATAGCGGCCCTAACAAATTCGGTAAAGACTCGTTGATCTAAACTCGTAGCAGACGCGGCTTCAGGATGGAATTGAACGCCAACGGCAAACCAATCGTCTTGAATTAGTTCAATGGCCTCGACAACCTGATCGCCTGAACAACGTGCGGAAACGACAAAACCGGGAGCAACGTCGTCAACAGCCATGTGATGGCGGCTGTTCACCCGAACGTCGTTATTATTCTTTCCGTATACCTGCTCAAGGAATGTTCCCTTTTCAACAACGATGGGATGGCGAAGATCAGGATCGCTGTTGTCGCGGTGCGGCATCGCATTTGGAACGTCTTCCGAAACATGAAGATACAACGTTCCGCCTTGTGAAACGTTTAAGAGTTGCATACCAACGCCAATACCTAAAACGGGCTTGCGTTGTCTGGCAATTTCATCCATCAACATACGATCAAACTGCTCTCGAAAAGGATCCATCGTTCTCACAAAACGATGTAACATAAACCCGTCGTTACGAGGATCAAGGTCGGCTCCACCGACCATAACACAACCGTCAAGAAGAGAAAGAGTTGAAGAGACAACGTCCAAATCGTCTGTGGGAGGAATTAAAACGGGAACTCCGCCGGCTTCTATCACTGCGTTGGAATACTCAGAAAAAAGATACGCAAGACTGGGGACAGCCCCATTGGCAGATTTGTATTCAAGGTTAAGACCGATGACAGGTTTCCCACGACGTTCCATGTAGACCACATTCCTTTTTGAGCATGTTTCAACAAGCAAGGTCTATCTGAAGTCTACTTAGAACAAGAAAACGACACGCCAATCAACAACCCGCTTTAAAACACGGAAAGTCAATAAGCCAGACATTTACAACCAACCGTGAAAAACACGTTAAATGGTCGTATATCCGATATATATTTTTGTCGTCCAACGAAAACATCCACACTCGCCAAGTGTAGAAAGATCGTCGAAAGAATTCTAGTCGTCAGTAAAGGACGAACGCCAATCGCCTTTAACAGACTTTCGCAAAGGCCGCCAAGCTTTGCAAAGTCGACTTCAAAACAAACGCGCTCAACTTAACCGTCCCAAGGCAAATCGCGCTCGCAAACGAAAAAGCGAAAAACCGATATGAGGACAAATCAAAAGCGTCTATGCGTCTGCGCAACCCTGTCGCAACAAGCGCCAGTTTTCCACGTCTGCCGTCTTTCACGACGGTTCAACGTCAACCACGGCGCTGCTTGTTGAAAAAATTTAATTTCAAATCGTCACTTTGAAACTAGGAATGCAAGCAAGATGCGAGGAGTATAGCAAATAAAAATGCGATTTCAAGCAAAAATCGTTAAAATCGTTTATTTAGGAATAATTTTCCAATTAAACGCTAGATATAGTGCTAAAAATATTCTTTCCCGCAATTCTTCCTGTAAGGACTCTCAAAAACATGAAACTATTTGCAAAAACAATTGTTTAATTTTCTTGTCAGAACAAGTCGAATCCACGTTTCGTCAAAATGTGTGTAACCACGCTATAAAACGTTGGTTACTACTTTGCTTCCAAATCAATTTGTTCCTGAATCCAAGACTCTAACTCCTCCCAATCGACAGGAGGTAAATCGGCGCGTTCCGGACGCAGTCTAGCAGCTCCCTTAATATAGACATGTCGAATTTCAGACGAGGTTTTTGTAGTATTCCAATGGAGTAATATCCGGATACATTTCTTGAGCGAACCAGGAACGTCTAATTCATGTCCGCACATCAACGCTACGTCCGACCATTGTAACTGGCGAGCCGCAAGCGCGGGAAAAGCGGCGTTAACGTCGCTGGTAGTTGTAAAAATAGCGCTGGCGACGTCGTCTGGATCAATTCCGTTAAACCTTATCATCAAAGCCAATAACTCTCTTGTTCCTTTAAGAATTTCTTCAGGAGTATTATTTTCAATCGTCGTAGCGCCTCGAACTCCCCGACAAACAAGCGGAGCGGTATTTAATCGTTCGGATTCCATATAACATCCTTCCTTAAAAACGCAAATCGTTCTAACATCAACGTCTGCAATTCGAACGCATCCGTCGCTGAAAGACCAGTTTTACAAAGCGAATTATATTTCGTCAAAAGAATAGAACAAGAGGACATGCGTTTTGTTCAAGCTCTAACTTCCTTGTCTACATTGAAATCCAAACATTCGTTTCCTTTTGAGCTCGCCTTGTCCCCTCTCATTAAGACTTGGCGAAAAAATCAAACAATGTACAATCGACGAAACAATTCATCATCGCGTATTTGACGTAGTGTATTTTTTCATGGAAAGCCGGCTTATGAATTTCATTTTCGACATGGACGGAGTCCTGATAGACAGTAACGCAGCGCATTTGGCAAGTTGGAAAAAGATTGCGGCAGAAGACGGAGTCGTATTTTCCAACGAAGTCTTTTGGGAGACTTTCGGAATGACTTCCGAATACATCGTCGAAAAGTATTGGAGTCCCACACCTCTCTCTCTGGAAGGAATAAAAAGCATCGTCGATCGTAAAGAAACGGCGTTCAGAGAGAGCGTCAAAGAATTTGTAAGACCGATTGACGGTTCTGTTGAGTTCGTTCGATTTCTTTCCAATAAAGGATTCAAACTAGCCGTTGGTTCATCCGCTCCAAGAATCAACGTCGAATATGTAATTAACTGGTTAGACTTGCGCGACTGTTTTGGCGACCGAATCGTTGCCGGAGACAAAGTTCCGCATGGGAAACCTGCGCCCGACATTTTCTTAATCGCCGCGAAAAAAATGGGCGAGGCGCCGCATAACTGCGTAGTAATCGACGACTCGAGAAGCGGCGTCAACGCCGGTAAAAACGCGGGCATGACGACTGTCGGATTCTTCAGTTCGGGGCATTCGGCCGACGAATATGAAAACGCCGACTATGTGGTTAAAACGTTCGGAGAAATAATAGATCTCTTTTCGATATAGACCGACAGTTGCAAGTTTATTCCAAGCTTGCAACTGTAACTACGTTCAAATCAAATTGGAATCGATACTTTTGTTTTGAAGGCGATCAAACCTCAGGGGCCGGATTAAGCGGTGAAAAAGCGTTTTTCTTCCCACTAAATGTTTTTAACGCTGAAATATCAGTTTTCAAAATCGACGCGCGTCTTATTCTTTTGCCGCATATTTTTGCTGATTAGCTCGCAGTAAAACATCGTCGCTAGCGGCACAAAAATTAGACACGGAAACCAAATACCGATAAAAGCGTTATTCAGTTTGACGCCTAGATAAGAGCTTACATATTGAGAAGCGACGTAGGATCCAGCTAAAAACATCCCCTGCATGATTGCGGTAAGTATTTTTTTATCTCTTCGTAAAAAAATAAAAGGAACGCCCAGAAAAAGTGGAAGAAGATCAGTCAAGGGACGCCATAAACGAGTATGAGTTCTTACGGCGAGCGTAATTGACTTATGCTTGAAAGTTGGATCTTCCAGAGCCTCTTTCAGTTCAAAAACAGAACCGTACTGAAACCAATTCTCCCCCGTAACTAAATGTATAGGTTTCAAAGAAGTAGCTACAAAAGCCTCATTCTCCTTTAACCATGGATAGTCGACGGGAGAGTAGATCACAATTTCTCCTAACTTATCGTCCATAAGCGATTTATTTTTCAGCAACTCGCTGGGACTTGCCACATCCTTCAACAACCAACCGTCGGGACGTTCGTTATCTGCGTCTAAAAAAACTCCTTCGGAGGCAGTCAATCGATTTCCGTACGTATTAAGATTCTTTCGTAACAATATTGACGGTTTTATAATTGTGTTTGAATTCAACAAAACTTTTTCACCGTCAATAGAGATATGCGTTTTGTAGTCGTAAGAGCGACAAACAGGAAAAACGTCGGACTTCTGAACAAATTCAGACGGTTTTTGCGATATTTCAACCAAACGCGCAGGCAAATAACATTCTCGTATTGCAGTAAAAAGCAAGGACGCGCCTAACGCGCCTACAATTATGGGCGCAAGTATTCTTCCGGGCGAAGCTCCCATGGCAAGCAAAGCGATCAGTTCGTTATTATGATCCATTACGGCAGAAGTCGTTACTGCCGAAAGGAGAATCAAAAACGGAAACACCATATCGATAAAAACGAACGAATCAATAAAATAATATGCCGGAATGTTCGTAAGCAAATCAGAAACAGTTCCCGCTCCCAAAAACGCGCCAATGTTGGAAACCAAATCAAGCAAGACATAGAATCCAACTAAGGAAATATAACACCAAAAGAAAGTGATAAAAAACTTTCCTAAAATGTATCGATCGATAATCTTCACAGAACTCCCCCTTGTCTAAATCTTTCGCGTAGCATCCCCCAATTCAAAAACAACAACGAACGGTCGTCAATCTTTCTTTTTCATAACGCGCGAAGCTTTAATATTAAACAATCCAAAAATATCTTCCTGAGTCAAACCCATCGAATAATTAAGTCCCTTCGCGTCGGAAAGAATCACTTCCGACAACATGCGTTTCTCTATAAGAATTTTATCAATCTTTTCCTCGATTGTGTTGTCTGTAACAAAACGCGTTACGGTAACAGGCCTTGACACGCCAATACGATGCGCGCGATTGATCGCCTGATCCTCAACGGCAGGATTCCACCAACGATCGAAAAGAAAAACATATTCGGCAAACTGTAAATTCAGGCCTACGCTGCCCGCGCCGTAACTCATCAATATTATATGTTTATCAGAATCGTTTCGAAATTGTTCTATAACAGAGTCTCGTTCCTTACCAGGAATTTTCCCGTGGTATTCTAACGGACCGAATTGCTTTAGTCTTGGCTTCAACCATTGAATCGTTTGAACCCACTGACTAAACACTATCGCTTTTCGCCCGCTTTCTGCCACTTCCTCCATGTCGGCTACTAAACGTTCTAATTTGGCGCTTTCTCCTGTAGCGGGGTCATAGTTGCAGATCTGTTTTAAACGCAAAATTAGTTCAAAAGCGTGTTGTAGCGTCACGGAATCGCCCATCGCGTTTAATCGGACCTCCCCTTCTTCCTGAGCAAGTCGATAAGTTTCGTATTGCTCAGGCGTCAATTCAATGTGCGCGTCTCGAATTAGCTTCGGAGGCAAGTCCTTGAGAACCTCGTCTTTCGTCCGACGTAATATATGCTCTCCAACAAGTTTACTCAGCTGATTTGGCTTCATCCCTGATTTTAAAAAACCGGGAGCTAAAAACTCAAAAATGCCGATAAGATCCTCTGCCGAATTCTCAACAGGAGTTCCTGTAAGAGCCCAATTTCGACGTCTGGGAATCGCACGAGCCGATTCAGAAGTTGCGTTTGATTTATTCTTTATGCGTTGAGATTCGTCAAGGATTACAAGATCAAATGTGACAGGAGCCCCTCCCGGCGGATCGAAAAAAACTCTGTCACGACTTAATAGTTCGTAATTTGCGATTCTAACCGGAGAATTTTGTCTTTGCCAAAGCCATTTGCGCCGTTCGCTCTTCCCTTCAATTACCTGCACGGGAATCTCGGGAGCCCAAATATCAAACTCCCTTTTCCAATTAGTAACAAGCGGTTTGGGACACACGAGCAGAACTCTACGACATTCGCCGCTTCTGAAAAGCAAACGTATAGTCGTTATCGCTTGCATCGTTTTTCCCAGTCCCATTTCATCAGCTAAAATCGCGTGATGAGCCCCATATAGAAAGGCGACGCCTTGTTTTTGGTAGTTAAACGGTTCAAAAGGCGTTTCCAGCAATCGCCGTCCCAACCATGTTTCAATGGGCGGCTGAAGAATATACCCCAAACGGTCTTCAACTTTGACTACGTCGTTTGGGACGCGAATACGCGTCGGCGAATTGGTTGATTCAAAATAATCAAGCGAACTCTCCGCCTCTGTGTCGTTCACATTTGTGTCGATATTTGAAGCGACGCAACTCTCAGAATTAGCCTTCTTTGTTCCACAGTCGGCGTCATCGGACTGGAAAGAAAAGAAAAAACTCTTAATGTCAGAAAGGGCTTTAAAGGGACGTCCGATAGGAATGGAAAGAACATGCGTGTCGGCGACTTTAGCGCTCAACATGATCGAATGAAGCCCAATTTGCAGTCTTTTTCCAACGTCGTCCAATAGGATTTGGGGACAAATTACGCTAAGCGTAACTGGAAGCGTAGTGTGTTGGTTCCACGATTGAATCGTGATTTCGAGAGGAGTCGATTGGTAACGATTTGTGTCCTTTGGTTCCATAAGAATTCTTTCTTTGAAACGCTAGCACGATTTCTGCGCTTCTTCAACCGCCAAACGAATCCGCTCAAAAGGTTCCACGCTATCGATAAATTTGAGAAAAGGTTCGATTCTTTTTACGATCTCGTCAAATGAAATCTTAATTCCGTCTTTCAACGTATACGATACGGGTAGCGCTAAATGATTTTTCCCTCGAATTGTTTCCCTCCATCCGGAGTAATCGACACCAGGGACAAACGGAAGATTTTCCAGCGAACTGCCAAAAACAGTACTTATGGAAGGCGACGGCGGAGATTTTTCATTTGACGGATATACTTCCCCCTTAGCTACGACGTTCCTCTCTTCATTTTTGATCTGGTCATTAGTCGCTTCCCAAAGGGCAAAACGTTCTCTATCAACTGCCTCGGGCTGAATATGAGAAAAAACGATCCCCAACGGGGCTTTAATCAGATCTGGCGCCGTCAGAAAATTAGGGTCGTTAGTAAAAACAGCCGCAAGTTCCACTTTTGTACGTCCAACAAGAGCAGGAGCTATTTGTTCTCCACACACAAATCCATCAAGAGTATTTCCAAACAGTATTTCCTGAGCGCGATTGGGTTTAACAGGAGCTGTACAATGGAATTCCGCAGGACGTCCAACTGCGTTTAGAACCAAAAACCCCCCGATTAAACCTTCATTGGCGCTCCCTAAACCCGTTAAAAACCCCAAATGATCGGGTTGTTTTTTCTTTTCCAACATTTTACTCTCATCTGCAGCCGAGAAGATAGCAATTCACAGGATACGTCAAACTGTCGTTGTCTCCTATTCGACCGTTTCTAAACCTTCGCTATCCCGCTAGGCGATTGTAGAAAGTTCACAACAAATCATCAACCCCAAAAAGAAAAGCTATCTTCTGACAGACGTGAATAAAAAGACTATGTTATTGAATCGAAAGGGCAAGTCTATTCCGATAGAGTTCGACGTTCTGTTCTTCGTTTGCTTTCACACTAGCGTAATTGTAGTCGCTCTAAAGTATCAAACAATACAAAAAATAACAATTTTGTCGAATTTAATGAAAATATAAAATATATCAAGAATAATCGCCGATACTTAAGACTAAGCGGAAATCGTCGCCTTTTCCGACAAAACTACGTCAACATAAGAAATGAAAAAACGTTCTCGAAGGATTAACGAGGAGAAGAAACGCCATGCGTTACCCAGCAACGTCGAGAAGAAACTTTTGTCTTTTTTTAGCGTTTGCCCTTGTTTCTTCCACAATTGGCTGTTCAACTTTCAAAAACAGCAAAAAAGAAAATTCCTCGCACTTCGACGACAAATTGAAGGATGAAGCCCAACAAACAACGGAAAAAGAGCGTGTCTTCGATTCAGAACGAGCCCGTCAAGATCAGCTCTCCGAATACGTGGCGCAAACGGGACGTTCGTCGAAGACAAAGAAAAAAGTTTCTTCCGGCGATACTTTTCTCCTTAGCGATAAAGCGAAGGAGATTTACGCTAACACGGAACGCTAAACACTTGTTCATTCGAATAATGACGCTTGCAGACCGTTCTGTATTGTTCGACGCTTTAACGCGTTATTCAACTGCCAGTGTCATTCGCAGACAGGAGAAACAGTTTGAACGAGTCTTTTGACAGTAACAAGCACGAAGAAACGCTCCCTACTTTGGAGACAATTCTTAATGGAGAAATCGCCGCCCGGTGGAGTTCGCCTATCTTACCTAAGAATGATCCTGTCCTCACTCCAAATCATCCGACGTACGAATTCTCCTCGCCTAAAGTCGACGTGGGCAAATATACGTTTAAATCCTCTTCGTCAACTGCAATCCCTCATGAAGATTCTTCGTTTTGCGACGATTCAGTCCAAAAGACGAGAAATTCCGTAAAATGCGACCTCTGTCCTAAAAACTGTGTAATCGAGGAAAACAATGTTGGCTTCTGTTCCTCCAGAATTAATCGAGGAGGACGTTTACTAGCTCGTTTCTACGGACGACCAACGTCAATTGCCGTCGATCCGATAGAAAAGAAACCTCTGTTCCATTTCTTGCCTGGGACAAAAATCCTATCCTTAGGAACTCAGGGATGTAATCTTGCATGCAAATTTTGTCAAAATTGGCAAATATCTCGGCCTCTCGCTGCGGATTCAACGATTCAAAGAGTACTGGAACCTCGTCGTGTTGTAGACTTGGCGTTGGAAAACAACTGTCCAAGCGTAGCCTTCACCTACAATGAACCGACAGTTTGGGCCGAATATGTCGTTGACACGGCGCAACTGTGTAAGAAAAACGGAATCAAAACCGTCGTTGTCACCAACGGTATGATCGTAGGACAAGCGCGAAAGGAATTTTATGAAAACATCGACGCTGCAAACGTCGATTTGAAAGGATTTACTTCCGTTTTTTACAGCAAACTCGTCAACGGTTCGCTCGACGCGGTTAAGGACACTCTCGAGTACATCGTCAAAGAAACAAACGTATGGTTGGAAATAACCAATCTACTTATTCCGACAAAGAACGATTCTCCCGAAGAGATAGAAAAACTATGTCGATGGATCGCCGACGCCTTGGGACATGATATTCCCTTGCATTTTTCAGCATTTTTTCCGACATGGCGCTTAACGGACGTTCCCCTCACCCCAGCGCAAACCTTACAACAAGCGTCGAAGATTGCTAAACAATCAGGGATTTCATATGTGTACTGCGGCAATATTCCCGACCCAGAATCACAAAAAACCCTGTGTCCAAATTGTGGTTCAGTATTAGTTGAACGCCATAAATACATTGCTCGTGTCATGCCAACTTTGGGGGTCGTTCCCCTCAATAGTAACGGAGGCGTCCAATCAGAACCGCAAAAGGATCGGCGTTCAAACTCGTCAGCACGATACTGTCAAAACTGCGGTATGAAAATTTCGGGAATCTATTGATAGATCGACGATTAAACGTCTTCAAAAAGCGTCACAACCTAATAATCGTTAAAACCAGTACAAAACAAAAATCTATATTCCAACAATAGGAAAAATACGATACAATTGGAGCGATATGGTTTATTCTCTGTGAAACGCAGTGAATAGTGTAAGCGATCAAGTCGTTAAAACACATGTTTGACATATTCCGTTCGGCGTTTGTTTTTTGAGGGTTTGAATTTGCGCGTGACCGTACGACCTGACATGATTGAGTAACCGTTAAACGAAAGAGTAGCTTGTTGTCGCGCGTTTAACGCTCTTCGCGTCGAATAAAGTTGTAAATAGATTGGAATTGGCTAATGTTTCGATATAAATTAGATACAAAAGGTGTTTTTCTATTTACAGTGGCGACGCTGTCGCTCCTTTTTTTAGTTTGTTCGCCAATGACTGAGGCCCAAAACCAGAAGGAAAACGGAGCCAGATTTGTAGCGCCTAACATAGGCGGCAGCGAAAAAGATAATGATGCGGAAAAGGCTGAATCTAGCGTAAGAGATCAATCAGAAGAGTCTGACGAAACAACTCAAACAGAAATCGATCTTATCGAACAACCCCAAGACGCCTCGCAGGGGACGCCCGATTCTAACGTTGCGGGCAATCAAGTCGATCGTGAACCGTACGACGTGTATAAAGAGAACGGTCATTATTTTGTCGATTGGGAAAAGCCGGACGTAGCTCTTGTCTTTACCGGGATGACGAACGGCTATATCGAACCGTGCGGCTGCGCGGGAATGGATAGAATGAAGGGCGGGCTCAGCCGCCGCAATACGTTTTTAAAAGACCTGCGCGAAGAACGCGGTTGGGAAGTCGTTACAATCGACGCCGGCCAAATCACCGTCGGCTTTGGAGTCCAGGAAGAACTCAAATTCGACATGGCAATGAACGCCTTTAACTTGATGCATTACGACGCTATTGGCATAGGTAAAGGCGAGCTTCGTTTTCCCGCTTACTTCCTTCTGACGTTTACCGCTCCGACGTCCGCTTCGGCTCAAAGCCTCTACACATCGGCTAACATAGGCGTTTACGGCTATCATCCAACATACACGCGTCCCTACAAAATCATTGAGCGCGGGGGCAAACGTTTTGGCATCACGTCCGTAGTGTGCGGCGACGAGACGACAGAACGTCGCGATGAAAATCTTTTGTATGAATCCCCGGAAAAGAAATTGTCGGAACTTATGCCAACGCTGAAAAAGGAATCCTGCGACGCATGGGTTTTAATCGTTCATGGAACGGAACAAGAAACGTTAAAGCTTTCCAAACAATTCCCAATATTCAACTATGTCGTCACGTCAGACACGCCCAGCGAACCCCCGGCAGAACTCCGCTCCATTGGCGCCAATCAATCGTTAATTGAAGTTGGGGAAAAAGGGAAATATGCCGTTGTTCTCGGTCTTTATAACGACGGAAACGTTCGTTATCAACGAGTAGCTTTAGATTCTCGTTATGAGTCTTCTCCTGAAATCACGCTCCTCATGAAGGATTATCAGTCAATTATCAAGAACTTAATCACTTCAAAAGGTTTCCGAGGGGGGTTGGGCGTCAATCCCGCACGCTCGCCGCAAGCGGAACTTTTAGGAAAATTTGTCGGATCGCAAAAATGTCGGTCGTGCCACGAAGAAGCCTATCGCGTTTGGGCGAAATCCCGACATGCCTCCGCATGGAAATCTCTCAAGGAAACAGCCAATCCGCCTCGTGATTTCGATCCGGAATGCATTAGTTGTCACGTCGTAGGTTGGGATGGTTTACAACATTTTCCATACGTGGACGGTTTTTCTTCTGAAAAGAAAACCCCGGAATTACTCAACGTCGGTTGCGAGAGTTGTCACGGTCCCGGCGAACTACACATGGCCGCCGAACTCGGCAACAATGAAAACCTGCAAGAAAAAATTCGCGAGGGAATGCGCTTAGGGAAGAACGTCAAAAAAGTCTGCTACTTGTGTCACGACGGCGATAATAGTCCGTCTTTTGACTTCGACGTTTATTATCCTATGATCGAACACTCAGAAGAGCTTGACGACGAAGACGAAGAATAATTCGTCTTGCCTGTTTGTCGTTGGCTCGTCATTTATGACCAGGGGGAGGAATCGGCTAAGGAAGCAGATTCCTCCTCTTATTACTCAAGTGGGCAAACAATTTCGCTCTTAAGACGTTTTTCCCGTCGTGCCAAAATTGTTCTCAATGATCAACTATTATCGTTCTTCTACGATTCTTAATAAAACTTCTCAGAACTAAATACGATAGCAATCGCGAAACTATATAGAAAACGTTTGAGCCTATCGTTCTTTCTAAAAAACATTTGACGTCGTCTCGCACTCGTGATATAAATAGTCTGGAAGTTATGTAGGAAGATAAGAAGATTGTTTTTAGCTTGTTCGCATCACGCCTTTTATTTTGATTTCATTGAGACATTTTGACAACTAACGCGTAAAAGCAGGAAAGGGACTCGATATGATTAAGGGAGCTTTGAAGCAAAAAATAATTGACGATTTGAGTTTCGCCGTCGCGCAGGTAGATTTGGATCACAAAATCATTGCGCATAACCGTCGTTTTGGCGAATGGTTCCCATTCGGAAATCCAAGCGCCAAAGACAGCCTTGTTGGCATGGATTTCTATCAGGCAATCGGTCGCCCGTTCTTTTTTGACGGCGCCTATGCGCCTTTTTATTTTGCGTCCAAAACTCATGAAACAACGAGCACGGTAGTTGGCGTGCCGACGTCTTCTGTACGCTCCTCCGAATTTGAACCTAAGAAAAGCGAATGTCATCAGCTTTTTTCACTACTTGTGACGCCAATTCGTTCCGACTCTGAAGAAACGCTTTTTCTCGTTGAACTCAAGGACGTCACTGAATCAACGCGTCTTGAGCAAAGGTTAGAAACTCTTAAATCGGCTGGAGCCGAATTAGCGGAACTCAATGACCAGAGTTTAATTCGAACAGAAGCTGAGCGGAGAGAAGAACTAAAAAAACTGATTGAAAAACATATGCATCAAACGTTAAAATACAACGTGTTTGAAATCAGGGTTATTGGCGACACCCCCGACAAACCTCTGCTGCCTTTTCTCAGCGTAGGTATTACAGGGGCGGCAAGCTCAAGAGAACTCTACGCCAAATCCAACGACAACGGAATTACGGGCTATGTCGCCGACTCAGGCGAACCTTATATCTGCGACGATACAGAAAACGACACGCACTATATCCCAGGCGCAATTGAAGCAAAATCGTCTATAACAGTTCCCCTTTTTTTCTGCAACAGAGTGGTCGGCGTTTGTAATGTTGAAAGTACTAAACGTCACGCGTTTTCGAAAATGGACGAATTGTTTTTGCAATTATACGCTAAGGACTTAGCGATGGCGATTCACCTTCACGAATCGATTTCGTCAAAAATCCGTCGGCTGTATAGCGAATGTAGAGATCGCCTAGACGACTATCTCGATCCTCCTACATCGGATTTGCTCGAACACGCTTTTTCTTCCTTGGCAAACGCCAACGAAGATTCTTCCGTTCGTCCCGCGAACAACGTCTCGGAAGTTGTGAACGGCGTTTTTAAATTAAAGAGAAAAACAAACGAATTGAAGCGTTTCTTCAGAAGCGCTTCTGAGGATATGATCGGCGAATCAACGCAGAATCAAAATTACGCCTGTTTCCCTAGTGAATGGATAGAGTGTTGTAAAGACAATGCGGCAACGATAGGATTTCTAAGGGGAAGACGGGCGTTGCTTGTATCCGCCGATCCTAATTGGTCAGTGGTAAAGCAGTTGGAAACGTTTGAATGCGCCGTCGACGTCGTTCACTCGACAAAGGCCGCGATACAAGCAGTCGCTTTCCCCGACGTTTTGTATGATCTCATTATTTCGGATCTCAATCCTGACGGTTATTATTTCCCCGAAATGGAGGGACGCGACTACTCCGCTTTGTCTAATGAGTATAATCTTAACGTGTATGACATTCACGACGGAGACGAGTACTTCGTTCCTGTTAAAGGCAACGAAGCCGACCGACGTGAGCGTCGACGAATTCATGACGAGATCTTCGTTTTACACAAATTAGACGCGTTTTTCTTAAAAGTGTCAATAAACGCCTTAAAGCTAAAGAAAGATCCGCTTTATCTCATTAATGTTCCCGGTTCGTACTACGATCCAACGCATATAAGACGAAGTCTCAGCCAATTATTAGGTAAGGAACAGCCTGCTTTTGAGGCAAGCGCCACGTCGCCAAAATCATTGCTGAAAGGTTTGTCTGCGGCCTTGTCTTTATCGAAACAAAAAATCACCACCCCATAGCGATTCGCTGCTATTAAGGAGAACATATGACCAACGCTCCAAAATCGAAAAAAGAACGTAAACGCTCAAAGGCCAAAGTCAAAAAAACGCGCACCTCCGTTGCTTCTGAAAGCGACGAACTCGTTTTTGCCGTCTGCGAACGTTTTTTCAATCAGTTGGCTCCAGAAAATTCTTCTGTCGACACTTCTGATAAAGCGCGTAAGAAAGGCGCGGCAACGGCCGTTTCCGAATGGGTTCAAAAAGAACGAAATCGTCCAGATTTGAATCGAGAAAAAATTTATCCAATCGTCTGGGAAGCTCTTCATAGGAATTATTTGCTTCTTAGTCCTCCTGTCGAAAAAAACATGCGAGACAATTTAATCAGCAAATACGATCTAAAGGAGCATTTAAACGCCAGCGAAGGCGAAATCGTAGTTACAAACGTAGTCGGCAATACAGCTTCAAAACACGTTAATACAACGGCCGCCGACCTGATTATCGAATTGATTGAAAGAATTAATCTTAACAAAAAGAGAAACGCCGCCGCCGAAGGTAAGAATCCTGACAACGTTCGCGTTCATCTTGGAGTTGGAGCGGGATACGCCGCAATGGAAGTGGCAAAACGATTATCAAGTCGCGCAGGAGCGGAACTTCCTAAATTAACTCTTCACGCGATAACGCCCGGCGGATATTACATAGCGGAACAACAAAAAGACACGTCTACTTACTTTTCATACTTTGTCGAACGTTCAATTGACGTCGAGTGCGTCGGCTTCTTTTCCACTCCTGTGGTAATGGAGGATTCTTACTCTTCGTTTAAAAAGAATCCGTCGCTACGGAATTGCTTTGAACGCAGAGACGAAATCGACGTTGTCGTAACGTCGCTTGCGTCTTCTTCCGATCCGCACGGATTAATGGGGCAATACTTTGATTATTTGAAGGCGCGCAACCTTATCGACGAAGACGTACGTCAAACCTTGGAGAATCAAGGATGGGTAGGCGATCTGCTTTTCCAGCCGTATTCGTCGACAAAGCCCATCTATCCTGACACATTACGTACCGTCGCGTTATTTAACTTTGAAGAACTTGTGCAGTTTTCACAAAAAAAGGATAAATACGTCGTCCTTTGCGGAGGTCCGTGCGCGGATTGCGGCGAGCCCAAGACGGAAGCGTTGCGTCCGCTTTTGACCAACCCCTCTTTGCGAGCGTGGACACACCTGGTTCTCGATCGAGAAGCAGCAAGACAACTATCGTAATGATCGTTGAAGGAATCGTCCTTCTCTTAATAAACGAAATCCTTGCCAGGCGTAAAAAACCTGACGAGGATTTCGTGCTTTATAATACTGTGATAGGATCTAATCTCGATCGTCGCAGACAATTATTCGCACCAAGCCGGAATCGGAAAAGCTTCAATTTGGCCGACGCAACCTTTTTGAAGCGCCGAAATTCGGGAAGCACATTCTTCAACTTGTTGTTTATCTGTCAGCACGTCAAATTCAAACCAAAAATTCTTCGTTTCTTTTGCGGCTATGGGCATAACGCGACCGTTTCTTTTTTCAAAGGAACGAGTATTGGGGAAATTAATGGCAGGTTCCATTCCCGAAACGTAAATATCGCCGTTGGGGCGTTGCGTTTTCCATAGAATGAAATATGGGAAGTCCTTTTTACTAAAAGTGAGAGACACTCCCCTTTCACGACTGTCGCCAAGCAGAGCTACGCTTGTAGCCCCCTCCTCGTCGGACGTCAAATCAAAGAAATAGCATGTTTCAGGTCGTCCTGGTTCGGGATTTACAAAGACGTCCCATTGGGGCAACTCGGACACGGCGTTTTGGTCGCGCGGACACATTTTTGCAAAAGGCGCGATAAACTTAGCGCCGGGAGAAACAAGCGGATATCCCGTATTAATATGATAAAGGAGTTCAAATTCATCGTCGGTATTGAGTAAATTCGTGACAGAATCCTCCACCCTAAGCTTGGAAGAACCGACTCTTACCGTATAAACAACCTTAAAGAGAAATTTATGTCCAAAAACGCTTGTTTCAAGGATTTCTCCCGTCAATTTTATTATTCCAGATTCCAGATCGTATGTTATTTCCACATAACGAGCCGGGAGATTGGAAAGCCGCCCGTGCAACGGATATTTCAACGCTCCATTCGAGTCGAATTCAGGCGCGCCGTTGCTTTCCAGTCCACAACGAGCTATCCACTCGCAAAACCCCTCAAGCCAACCGCAACCGTTAGGAGCAAAAATGGGGACAAACTTCGGATGAACCGGGCCGTCGACCGGAGAATCCCACTTTAACTCAACATCGTCGCAACTCGCCTTAAGGACGTTCATCCCTTTGGACAACAAAACGGTAAAACGCAGTTTTCCGGAGTCAATTTCAACAACGTCGAGACCGTCTTGAACCCCACCGTAGAGTCGTTTCTTCGTAATACGAAACGGAACGGTTTGATCTCCGAAAGCGCAGGTCTCTTGGACGTCCAACGATTCTTGATATATACTGTTTTGAGAATCAACAACGACTAACGTCTTTTCCAAAGCAATCTCCATTCCGCAAAGCGCGTATATAAAAGGTTAGAATTCAAACAACCCAAAACAACGTATTTTGTACTTAGCGTTATATTCCGTTCCGTTAAACGGTATTGTAAAGGAACGAAGTCGCAAAATCAAGTCGTGCGTCGACGCGCAAAAATTGAATCATGCATACTAAATGGAACCTGGAAATCTGGCTTCAAGATTAGGACTCTGTCGAAAAACCTCGTTAAGTTCGGGGAAAACTCGTACCGGATGGAAATTATGTGTTGAAACAAAGGCCCAAATCGTTTCCGCAGTAGCGACAATCGCCGTTTGAGGAAAAACAAAACTTTCATAAGACACAAATCGACACTCCTCTTCAACGGTCTGAACGTTGCAATCTTTGGGTAACTCGAGAAAACGATATCGCCTAACGCAGCTCGCTCTTTTCATCTCGGCTATCCAAGTCTGAACCAGAAGTTTATCTCCCTTGTAAGTCGATTTTCGATAGTCGATCTTATGGCTCCGAACAACCCATATCGCGCCGGAATCTAAGTATCGTCTCGAATCCCACCCGAGAACTACGGAATGTTCGACCGCCACGTCCTGCATCCACTGAACATAGCAAACGTTGTTTGTGTGATTCCAAACGTCCAAATTCTCGTCTGTCACCTCAACGCAACGCCCAAAAACGGAGCTCGCGACTCCTCTGTATCCCTGTTCGTTCATAAGATGAGTTTCTCGTTTAAAGCCATATCAATTTTTCATGAAAAAACCTATTAAAAAATCCCGTTCAACCGAATTTGATTGAACGAGATTATTAGAGAACGCATCGCCTGAAACGGCGCGTTTTACGTCAGAGATTTTCGCAGATAAGATCGCCAATTTCGGAAGTCGAATATCCCATCTTGCCTGCAGTTTGGCTCTTCATCTTCGTTCCAGTGACGATCTGAACCGCCTTCGAGACACGCTCGGCGGCTTTTGCGTACCCTTCCTGATCAAGAAGCATCGCGACAGCGTTGATCGCCGCAATAGGATTGATGATATTCAAGCCGGTATATTTAGGCGCGCTTCCCCCCATAGGCTCATACATGCTGGTGCCGCCTTCGTCGGGGTTAATATTGCCGCCAGCCGCGACGCCCATTCCTCCCTGAAGTATGCCCGCCAAGTCGGTGATAATATCGCCAAACATATTCGTCGTAACGATAACGTCGTAATATTCAGGATTCTTGACCATCCACATACAACAGGCGTCGACATGGTTATACGTTTGCTCAACGTCCGGATATTCTTCGCCAACTTCTTTAAAAGTACGCATCCAGAGGTCGTGTCCGTAGGTTAAGACGTTCGTCTTGGCAACCAACGTGAGACGCTTTCCCTTTTTGTTATTCCTCTTGCGAGCCAACTCGTAAGCCCAGCGAACGCACCGTTCGCACCCTTTTCGCGTATAGACCGCCGTTTGCATAGCAACTTCGTCAGGCGTTCCCTTTTTCAGAAATCCGCCCATACCGACATACATATCCTCGGTATTCTCTCGAACAACAACGAAATCAAGATCCTCAGGCTTCTTATCGCGCAACGGCGTTTCAACCCCTGGCAGCAATTTAACGGGACGAAGATTAATGTATTGATCAAATTCAAAGCGAAGCCGGAGAAGCAATCCCTTTTCCAAAATACCAGGCGCAACGTCAGGATGCCCTACGGCGCCAAAAAGGATAGAACTAAACTTGCCAAGTTCGGCAATCTCGTCGTCGGAAATAATGACTCCGCCGTTTTTAAGATAGCGAGCGCCGCATATGTCAAAATCAACCAGTTCAAGATTGAAATTCTCTTGCTTCGCAACTTCTTTCAATACTTTAACGCCTTCAGCAACCACTTCCGGTCCGGTGCCGTCGCCGCCAATAACGGCAACTCTCAACAAATCGTTCATATTACTACAACTCCTGTCACACAACAACAAACAGTGTATTGACCGTCTATTTCAAACTAACGTATTTCACAATGGACCGCAGAGGCGTTACGTCTAAAGCAGACTAACGCGCAACTTCAGATCGCCTTTGGTCCCCTAAATACAGGTTGATTATACATCTTGCGCTCAAAGCGTCAAGGATAAATCGTAACGCGATCTGTTACGAAGAGTCGCCCCAAAACTCTTAAACGCATCAGCTCAATCCATTTGTCTCGAGTGACATGAACTGACAACGACAAACAACTCTTAACACCTCAGAAGGTAAATAAAGAAAAAGAGCAATCCTTCAACAAAGTATGAAGAACTGCTCTTTAATTACGACCGCCCAACAGCGTCGCGACCTAATCAAACATATTTTGCTGCAATCAGGCAATCGCCTCGCTTACGGACACATAGTCAATTTCATGAGCGGCCGCGACGTTTTTATTCGCGCACTTGCCCAGATATATATTCAGACCGTTGGCCAATCCTGAATCGTGCTTCAAGGCCCCTTCAAGACCTAATTCAGCCATCATAACCGCATATTTAAACGTTGCGTTTGAAAGCGCGACCGTAGACGTGTAGGGAACGGCGCCAGGCATATTACCGACGCAGTAATGAACGACGCCTTCTTCAATAAACACGGGATCGTCATGAGTCGTAACGTGCGAGGATTCGCAACACCCTCCCTGATCAATGGCGACGTCAACAATAACGGCTCCCCTTTTCATTAAAGGCAAATGGTCGCGACGAACCAGTTTTGGAGTTTTTCCACCGGGGATCAAAACGGAACCTATGACCAAATCGGCTTCTGCCAACGCCCTTCGAACATTAGCTTCAGAAGAATACAAAGTCGTAACTGAAGATCCGAAAACGTCGTCAAGATAGGACAGCCGATTGAGATTGACGTCGAGCAACGTTACTTGCGCTTCAACGCCAACCGCTGCCTTTGCGGCATAGGCGCCAACAACTCCCCCGCCGACAATAACGATCTTGCCGCGTTCGACTCCAGGAACGCCGCCAAGTAAAACCCCGCGTCCGCCAAATCTCTTTTCAAGGTATTTGGCTCCTTCTTGAATACTCAACCGACCGGCAATTTGACTCATCGGACGCAAGCATGGAAGATTGCCTGCGCCGTCCGTTATCGTTTCAAAAGCGACGGCTTTGACTTTACGAGCGATAAGCGCGTCAGTTAAGCGTCGGTTTGGAGCCAAGTGCAGGTATGTGTATAGGATTTGTCCCTCATGAAGAAAATCATACTCGCTTGGATCTGGCTCCTTGACCTTGACGATCATGTCTACTGCTGAAAAAACTTCGAGAGGAGTCGTCTTAATCGCTGCGCCGGCGCGAACGTAGTCGTCGTCGCTAAATCCGGCGTTTTCTCCTGCTCTGGTCTCAACCAGAACCTCATGCCCCCTGGCGGTTAACTCGGCGACATTGTCAGGAGTCAATCCGACTCGATACTCATGGTTCATAAGCTAGATTCCCGCAACACATAACTATGAATTGTTTCGACTACTGAGAATCTATTGAGGACCGCAAAGGCATAACGCCAAGGTCTCGGTATATTTGTTCCTGTTTTTTCAAGACTTCTCCCTGAAATGGAGACTTGCCAGGCG
>JAFZNK010000116.1 GCA_017550965.1 Thermoguttaceae bacterium | reverse complement strand
TTCTTGCTCGCAAGCGGCCAACGGGAGCGGCTGTTTTATTTTCGCGCGGGGGCGCGCGCCGCCAGTCCGGCGTCGGACCGTTGGATCATTGGTCGAATCCGAGGTCTTCGCCCTTGTGGACAACTAATCCAATTTGTTCGACGCTTCCTTTTCTGCCGTTGTACCAGAGTCGCCAGAGGTCCTCTTTTTCGTCGTAGATCGCGAACGGCTTATAGCACGCGTCGCCGTCCCACATGTCTTTGTCCGGGGAGACGATCGGGTTGTTTTTCATGCGTTCCCAGTCGGAGATTCCGTCTTTTGATCTGGCGATTCCGATTCTCGCTAAGTGCTCGTTTTCGAACCCGATATAGAACATGTAGTACCAGTCGCCGCGCTTGACGAATTGTCCGGCGGTTACTTTGTGTTGTTCCCACGTATTGTTCGGATCGGCGGCGAAAATCGGGTTGTTCGCGTATTTTGTCCAATTTAGTCCGTCGGGGCTTGTCGCGTAGCCGATGGCGTTGGGCTCGTATTGCTCGCCGCCCGAATAGCGCATCTTAAAGAGCTGGTCCTCTTCGTCCCATTGAACGTCGGGGCACATGACCGCGACTTTCTCCCATTCTTCTTCCGCTTTTAACACCGGGACGTCCGACTGACGCTCCCAATGGATTCCGTCTTTGCTGGTCGCGAATCCAATTTGGGAGGTATGGTCCGTTTGCCCCGTGTACCACATATAATAGAGGTCGCCTTTGTGCACGACGGAACTTCTGTTAATAAGTTTTTCCCAGCCGCTGTCGCGCGGGGCAAGCACGACGACCGGGTCCGACCAGTCGACGCCGTCGGCGCTCTCGGTATAGCCCATCGAATGTTTCGTTCGCCAGGAGAACCACATCTTGAAGACGCCGTCCTCCTGAATGAGCGTAACGTCGAAGCAGACGCCCAAATCGCCGCCAAGGACGGGGTTGTTTTCATATTTGACCCATTGGTTCGCGTCCTGGGCGAAAAGTTGACACGACGCGGCGACGAGGAGGACAAGAGCGAGGAATATCGATAAGCGTTTCATGGGAACTCCTTTATTGTTCGGTTTTAGAAAAAGAAAAACGGCGAAACGCGATCTATTCGATCAACGTTTCGCCGTCATTATACCCAAACGCGCGGACGAGTTCAAGTTTTTTGATATTCCGCTACATATACGCGATCGTTTGAACGAGCCAATCGCCCAACGTCGTTAGAAGTTTTCCAATGTGGAAGGTTAAACCTCGCGCGCAGAAGCATATCGACAAGACGACGAAAAACAGTTCGAAAACCGTCCCCGACGACACGGGAATCGACCAGATCGCCACTTCCCAAGAGAGTCGGCGACGTATAATCAGATAGGCACTACAACCGACGGCAACAAAGACAAGAACGATAAGAAACGTTTGCGAACTGTTAGGAACAGGCAAAAGTTCGCGGGCAAGTCTCGTCGAGCAAAAAGCGGACGCGACGCCGACGGCGATCCAACAGATCAACGACCAGGATAGTTCTCCGTCGCGAACTCTTTTTCTCAGGGCGGTAAGCCCGACAAATGTCGCGAATCCGCTTATGAGCGCCGTGACGAGAACAAGCAGAAAAATTCCAAAGTCGTTGTCTAAGCCGCATTTTGTAAAAAAAGGCGCGACAATATGGTCGCCAAACGCTAGCCTAAAAAAGACGTTCACCGCTCCGACGGACAGCGCAGACGCGACAAAAAGAACGGTAATCGGGATCTTTTGCGCGAAGTTGAAGAATCGAGAAAACATGACGTATTCCTCCCAAATCGAGAGAGTAGTTAGAATTGAACGCTTTGGGATTTCCAAAGCGAATTTGTCTCTTGACGTTAATTATGACAAATTTTAAAAAAATGTCAAGAAAAAGTTGAGTTTTTATGACAAAATTTAAAAAAATGTCAAAATGAATTCATTTCGCGCTAAAAAAAGCGCGGCGCCTACCAATTAGACAGGGGCGCCGCGCAGATTTTGTTGTAATTGTGAAATACCCGACTTACTTCTTCGCGACTTTGCTCCACGAATCGCGCAACGAGACAATGCGATTGAAGACGATCTTTTCGGGCGTCGAGGATTTGTCGAGCGCGAAGTAGCCGACGCGTTCGAATTGGAAACGGTCGTCGAGCGTCGCTTCGGCGAGGGACGGTTCGACTTTCGCGTTTTGCACGACCTTCAACGAGTCGGGATTGAGGTAATCTTTGTAATCGCCGGCGTTTTGCGGATCGTCGGGGTTCGGAACGCTGAAGAGCCTGTCGTAAAGGCGAACTTCGACGTCGAGCGCGGTCGGCGCGGCGACCCAATGGATCGTGCCCTGGACTTTGCGGCCGTCGGAGCTTTGTCCCCCGCGCGTTTCCGGGTCGTAGTCGCAATGAACTTCGACGACGTTTCCGTTTTCGTCTTTGACGCAGCTCTTGCACGTAACGTAGTACGCGTATCGGAGCCTGACTTCTTTGCCGGGCGTGAGTCGGAAATACTTTTTCGGCGCGTCTTCCATAAAGTCTTCGCGTTCGATGTACAAGACTTTGGAGAAGGGGACTTCGCGCGTTCCGTCCGCCTCGTTTTCGGGATTGTTGATCGCCGTGAGGGTTTCGACTTGATCTTCGGGATAATTGTCGATTACCAGCTTGATCGGATCGATTACCGCCATGCGGCGAAGCGCCTTTTTGTTGAGGTCTTCCCGAACGCTGTTTTCGAGGACCGTCGCGTCGATCGTGCTGTTGAATTTGGCTACGCCGATCGTCTTGCAGAAGAGCCGGATCGCTTCCGGGGTGTAGCCTCGGCGACGCAGACCGCAGATCGTGGGCATGCGCGGGTCGTCCCAGCCGTCGACGTGGTTATTTTTGACGAGTTCGAGCAACTTGCGCTTGCTCATGATGGTGTACGTCAGGTTGAGGCGCGCAAATTCGATTTGTTGCGGATGATAGACGCCGAGTTCGTCGAGGAACCAGTCGTACAGAGGGCGGTGATGCTCGAATTCGAGCGTGCAGATCGAGTGCGTGATCCCTTCGATCGAGTCTTCAAGGCCGTGCGCCCAGTCGTACATCGGATAGATGTTCCACTTATTGCCCTGACGGTGGTGCGGGGCGCGAACGATGCGGTACATGACCGGGTCGCGCATATTGAAGTTCGGGGACGCCATGTCGATTTTCGCGCGAAGCGTCTTGGAGCCGTCGGGGAACTCGCCGTCGCGCATGCGCTGGAAGAGGTCGAGGTTCTCTTCGATCGATCGGTCGCGCCAGGGACTCGGGGTTCCGGGGACGGTCGGGGTTCCGCGCGTTTCGCGAATCTGGTCGGCGGTCAGGTCGCAGACGTACGCCTTGCCTTTCTTAATGAGCTGGACGGCGTATTCGTACATCTGCTCGAAATAGTCGGACGCGAAGAAGAGCCGATCTTCCCAGTCGGCGCCGAGCCATTTGGCGTCTTCTTTGATCGATTCGACGTATTCGACGTCCTCTTTGGCGGGGTTGGTGTCGTCGAAGCGAAGATTGAATTTTCCGCCGAATTCCTTCGCCATGCCGGAACTTAGAACGATCGCTTTCGCGTGTCCGATGTGCAGGTATCCGTTCGGCTCCGGGGGAAAACGCGTGTGAACGCGACCGCCGAAACGGCCCGTCTCATTGTCGTGTTCGATGATCTGCTCGATGAAGTGGAGGGATCGAGGTTCTTTGGAGGATTCGTTGGCTTCAGGTTTCGATTCGACGGACATTTTAGTATTTTTTAGGGTTTGTATTTTGTCTCGATAAGTTCGCGCAATTCGCAACGGTTTGCGAACACGACGCGAATAATACCGACATTATAACGATTTGTCAAGAAAACAAAGCGGGGGATTTTATTTCAAACCGCCTGCCGCCAATAAAAAAAGAGCCGAGTCTAAACCCGGCTCTTGCTCTTTGTCAGGGAAGCGTTTGTTTGATTAATACAGCGCCGTGCTACCGGGGGCGAATCCGGTCGAGGTCGTTTGCGGTTCGTAAACGATCCCGGAATAAGGATCGGAGTCGACGGAATAAGCGTTTGCCGCAGGGGCGTCCGCAACGGGCGCGGGGGTCGGATCGTAGTTCATCGCGACCGATTCGACGCGGCCGACAGGCGCGGGATTTTGCGCTGTCGCGTCGACGGGATAAGGATTGGAAACGACCGGGAAATCGTTGTTTTGCACGGGCGCGGCGGCGCCGGGCGTAAACGCTTGCGCCGTCGGGAAGTCGTTTTGCGGCGCGGGATAAGGATTAGCCGCGGGGACGTCGTTTCGCGCAAGCGCGGCGTTCGGCGCGACGTAAGGCGTCATGTACGGATCGACCGGCTGCGGGTTTGCGCGCGCGCCGTCAAGAGTCGCGTACGTCTGCGCTTCATTGGGCGTCGCGGCGGGGACGCTCGCGGGCTCGTTGTTCGTCGGCGCGGAATTGGCCGCGAACGTCGACTGAGGAGCGAACGGCTCCTGCGCGGGTTCCGCAGGCGCGGCGTCGACGGCGACGCTCATTTCTTCTTTGGGAGCGAGTTTGCTCGTCGATTCTTCGACTTCGTATTTGCCCTTCTGAACGATCGATTCGGAATCGTCCGTTTTGTCTTTCGCGTCGCTGAGCGTGTAGTTCTCGGGCGGAGGAGTCAGGTCGTCAAGTTCGTCTAATTCGCTGGGCGGATTGGCCGACGAGGCCTTTGGCTCTTTTGAAAAAGGATTGCGCATTTTGAAGCCCGACTGACAGCCGACGGTTCCCGCGACGAGAACGAGCGCGGCAAATAAAACGAGCGTCGTTTTCAACAACGATTTCATCGTTATCTCTTCCTTTGACTTCCCTGTCTTCGATCAATGACGAACCGGCCGATCTTCGGGGCGGTTCGCCGCCATAAAAAACTCGCGACGCGTTTTGCCTTAACGGCGTACGTTTCCCTACGTTCGCATTAAGACGCCGCGTACTTCTCTTATCGGTCCCTAATCATGAAACTGAAGTTCAATTTGTAGGATTAGGTAAAATTTTTTGATTTTAACGAGTTCTCTTGTGATGTTAATGAAAATGATAATTTCATGCAATATCGAAGAAAGTGAAATTGTTGAGATTGACGTTTTTTATGATTGTAATAATATTGCCTAATGCGTAAAGCTTATCGCGCCGATACGGAGAATTGAAGCTTTGCGATTTTTTTCAGGCAAAGTATTTTTTAACGACCGTCAAAACAAAAAGAGTTGAAACGACAGAGCGCAGTCATGGGCAAAAGCAGTTCGCTTCGGCGTATAGAGGACACGACGACGTGGGAACGCTTCACCGCAAGCGTTTCCAAAATCGGCCATATGATATCAAGCCGCGTGTCTTTCGCGGGCAATCTCGCCGTTTTCTCCCTTTCGACCCTTTTCTGGCTGGTCGCGAAAGGCCCTCGTCGCGAAACGCTCACGCATTGCTTCTACTTTATCGGCGTTTTGAGCATCCCCGTGGTCATGTTGACGGGGACGTTTATCGGCATGGTTCTTGCGGTGCAGGCTTTTCCCCAGTTTAAAGTCGTCGGTCTCGAGACGCACATTGGCGCGGCGATCAATCTTTCTTTGGTGAAGGAATTGGGGCCGGTTCTCGCGGCGACGATGCTCGCCGGGCGAGTCGGAAGCGCGATCGCCGCGGAATTGGGAACGATGCGCGTTACAGAACAAATCGACGCGTTGGCGAGCATGGGCGTCAATCCGATCCATTATCTCGTGGTTCCGCGATTCATTTCGTGCCTGATTTTAATCCCCGGTCTGACCCTTTTCGCCGACTTGCTCGGCGTGGTCGGAGGCGCGTTTTTCAGCATTAAGCTGTTGAACGTCGACTGGAGCTACTATTGGGAATGGTCGCGCAACGCCGTGACGCTGTTCGATATTTTCGCCGGCATGTTTAAGACGCTCTTTTTTGGCGCGGCGATCGCGTTGATCTGCTGTCATCAGGGATTTCGATGCGGCGCTGGCGCGGAAGGGGTCGGTCGCGCGGCGACGAGTTCGTTTGTCGTCTCGTTCGTTTCGATTTTGTTCCTGGACCTGCTTCTCGACGTGTTCCTCGATCAGGCGCAGCTGTGGCTCACGGGCGCGCGGGGCGGAGCGGTCGTTTAACGCGCGTCGGTCGCGTCTTACCTTTTGTTCATTATCGCTGGGTGTGAGGAAATCTACTATGTCGACGTCTAACGCAGACCGAACGCCGTCGGAAACTCGCCCTTATCCTTTTCCAAAACTCGAAGGACAAGAGCAGGTCGAGCCCGAAAATAACGGGATCGAAGGCGCCGTTTTCGTCGATAAAGACGGGAATAAAAAGGTTCTGCGCCGTCGTCCTCCGCTTCTTCAAATCGATCAGTTAAACGTTGTCTTTGGCGAAAATCAGGTTCTGCGCGACGTCAACCTGAAAATCCGTCGCGGAGAAACGGTCGCCGTTATCGGCGAGAGCGGGTGCGGCAAGACCGTCTTGTTGAAGAACATGATCGGATTGATCGCCCCGACGTCGGGCCGCGTCTTGTTCAACGGTCGCGATTTGGCGACGCTTACCGACAAAGAGTTGACGGAAACGCGTTCCCATTACGGGTTCGTCTTCCAGATGGCCGCGCTTTTTGACAGCATGACGATTTCCGAAAACGTCGCGTTTCCGCTTCGCCAGCATCGCAAAACGATGAAGCGTTCGGAGGTAAACGAACGCGTCGAGCGCCTGCTCGAAGAGGTCGGTCTGATTCCCGACGTCGTATGGAATAAAACGCCCGCGGAAATTTCGGGCGGCATGCGCAAACGCGTCGGATTTGCGCGCGCTCTGGCGATGGAGCCGGAGTTGATGCTCTACGACGAGCCGACGACGGGGCTCGATCCCATCATGAGCGACGTGGTCAACGAACTGATGATCGGCGCTCGCGACAAACGCCGCGTCTCCGGCGTTCTCGTGACGCACGATATGAAATCGGCGGTGAAAGTCGCGAATCGACTCATTATGCTCTATCCTCACTCGATGTTGAAGCCCGGCGAGCCCCAGGTAATCTTCGACGGAACGCCGGAAGAGATCGTTATGTCGACCGATCCGCGCGTCGCGCAATTTATTCGCGGCGAAGCCGGCGATCGCATTCGTGAATCAGGAAATTTGAAATAAACGGAATAATTTAAATAATCAATAAATTTTCTATTATTTGCAAAATTCTTTTAAGCCGCTTTTCTGTTATAGCCGATATAGCTAATTGAGCCTGACTCCAGGACTGCGAGTCGGCGTGCGGAATAACGTCCGCGAGCGTCGGGAATCGACCTTTTCACTTTTCGGAAAAGTCGAATACGTTTGGCGCAACTCCTTTTCTTTTCGAACTTATCGGAGATTAACAATGAGCAACCGAAGAATGGAATTTTTCATCGGAATGATGGTGATAGGCATTATCGCCGGCGTTTTCGTGATGACGTTGTTGTTCCATTCGGACAGCGGCTTCTTTGTCGGCGGCAACCGCGGCACGCGAATGAGCATCGAGTTTAAAAACGGCGCCGGGATCAATCAGAACTCTCTGGTGTTGAAGAACGGCATCAAAATTGGCCGCGTCTTTTCCGTCGTTCTGATCGACGACGTGGACAATTCGCACGTCGTCGTTACGTTCGAGCTGGAGCCGGAAGCGAAAATCTATTCGAACGAAGTCGCGAAGATCAATCGAACGTTTTTAGGCGACGCGTCGATCGAAATCGTCGACAACCCGGAATACAAACCGGGGGTCGACGCCGAGCCGACGCAGCTCGGTCCCGGCGCGAGACTGTCGAGCTTGAAAACCGCCGACTTGATGGGCACCGTCACCAACCTTGAAGGGGATCTTGGCAAGGCGCTTCAGAACGTGAACGAGGCGAGCGAAGGCGTCGCCCAATTCATGCAGAACATCAACGACTTCCTTGGCGACGAGGACGAAATCAACGAAAAGAAAGTCCGTCTTCAAAAAGTGTTTACCGAATTGACGGACACGCTTGTTAATATCCGTAATCTCGCGGGTCATATGGACGAAATCGTTTCCGACGCGGAGTTGAAGAAAAACATCATGGAGACGACGGAAAAGATCCCTTCGATCGTCAAGCGCGTCGACGAGATCGCGGGCAAAGCGGACGAATTCATGGACAAAGCCAACGCGATGGGTAACGACGTCCGCGAGACTCTCAGCCGCGCCGGCACGACGTTCGACCTTGTCGATAAGAACCTGGACAATATCAACGTCTTCACGACCTCCCTTAAAGAGGAAGGGCCGGGAATGATGACGTCGCTCAACGAAGGCGCCGCCGAAATTAAAGGGGCGATCAGCGACGTGAAAGGCGCGATCAGGAACATCGCGGTTTTGGCGAACAATTTGACCGAACAGATGAACGACCAGGACACGCCTCTTGGCCTTTTGACCGACAAAGAGACCGCCGCCGAACTGCGTCGAATTGTCGCGAACGCGGAAGAACTGACGGAAAAACTCTATCCGATCCTCGACGACGCTCGCGTCTTTTCGAATAAAATCGCGCATAAGCCGAGTTCGCTCCTTTGGGACAAAACCCAAAGCAAAGGGGGCGTCTTCTCCGGTCGATTCGGCTGGCAGACGAACACTCCTTCCGGCGGAGTTTCTTCGCCGCTCTACCGTCAATCGCCCAGCGGCGCCAAGATTTGCGGCAGAAACTACTATCAACCGAACGCGGACGTCAATTATATGGACGCTCGAACGCGCGCGGCGTACGAGAACGAACTGTCGGCCCGCGCTTTCAACGAGCGCGTCGCTTCCGAGTGCGACTCGACGGACGCGTACGCGCAAAGTTTCGTCAACGGCTGCTTCGCCGGCCCCGACTATTCCCGCGTGGTTCCCGAAACGAACGGTCTCGCTTCTCAAAGGAATTGCGGAACGCGCTTCAAGGAACGAACGTCGCGTATTCGATGGTCGCTCGATTCGTTCTGGAGCAAGTTCTCTCCGAAGAAGCGCGTCAACGACGCCGAATTCGTTCAAACGACCGGTTTCAACGGCGTGAATATGGTCGGCTACGAGGCTTTCCCAGGCTCCATGGGCGCGATCGATCAGGCCGCGTTCCTGCAAGCGGACGGTTTTGGCGGAACGTACGTCGGCGCAAACGGCATGCAGGCGAGTTTTATCCCCAGCGGAGTCGACGGCTCATGCGGTCTTCCCAACTGTTCCGTTCCGACTTGCGAAGCTCCGAGTTGTTCCGTTCCCAGCTGCGACGTTCCCGGTTGCGAAGCGCCGAGCTGCGACGTGCCGAACTGCGAAACTCCGGGTTGCGATCTTTCTCCTTCGTGCGAGGGCGGTTACGCCTCCATCGGCGGAACTTACGGCAGTCGTACGACCGGATCGGGATACCAGCCGCAAAAGGTCGGCGCGTACCGAAGCAAAGAACCGCGTCAGATGGAATTTAGCGCCGCCGAAGAGTGCGAACAAATCGAAGAGCTTCCGAGTTCGATCAATCGTCCCGCGTCTTCCAAATCGAACGCCTCGAGCGTTTCGGGCGGCGCGTTCGAAGACGACGGTCTTCCTCTTCAATTCGCTCCTCCCACTCGAAACTGAAAAAACGGAAGGAGAGGGTATGAGTCGAAAAGAGATCGAGAACGTAGCGATTGTCGGGAGCGGACCAGCCGGATGGAGCGCAGCGATTTACGCGGCGCGCGCCGCGCTTGAGCCGATGGTGATCGAAGGAGCGTTGACTGCGGAAAACCAGGAGGCGGGAACGTTGCCGATGGGACAGCTCGCGACGACGACGTTTGTCGAGAACTATCCCGGCTTTCCCGTCGGAGAACTTGGAACGTATCTCAACACGGCTCTTGACGAGGAACGAAAGTGCGTTTTGCCTCCGGAAGCGTTTGGCGAGTCGGGCGAGCGCATCGGCGTTTACGGCGCGGCGCTTGTCGAGTTGACGCGTCGGCAGGCGTTGAATTTCGGAACGCGAACGATCGAAGAAGACGTCGTCGGCGTGGATTTTAGCAAGCGTCCGTTTGAACTCCGTTTATCGGACGACACGACTATTCTCGCGAAAAGCGCGATTATCGCGACCGGCGCCTCGGTGCGTTGGCTGGGTATTCCTTCCGAGGAACGCTTCAAGAACAACGGCGTGAGCGCGTGCGCGGTCTGCGACGGGGCGTCTCCCCGATTTGCGAACCGTCCGATCGTCGTGGTCGGAGGGGGCGACACGGCGTTGGAAGACGCCGAGTATCTTGCGAAATTCGCGAGCAAAGCGTTTGTCGTTCACCGTCGCGACGAGTTGCGCGCTTCCAAAGCGCTCGCCTCTCGCGCCAAGTCGAATCCGAAAATCGAGTTTCTGTGGAATCGCGTCGTTAGCGAAATCCTTGGAAACGACGAATCGGGCGTAACCGGCGTGTTGCTGGCTAACACGCTCAATCCCGACGAACCGCCGATGGAATTGGAGACGTCCGGCGTCTTCGTCGCGATTGGTCGCCGTCCAAACGTCGGTTTTTTGAAAGGATCGCTGGAACTAACGGAGCACGGATGCGTCAAACGAACGGTTCCTTTTCGCACGAATACGAGCGTCCCCGGCGTTTTTGTCGCGGGGGACGTCGCCGACGACCGGTATCGACAAGCGATTGTCGCGGCGGCGTCGGGAGCGTGCGCGGCGATGGACGCCGAAAGGTTTTTAGCGGAATTTTAACGACGAGTTTTTAGAATAAAAGTTACACGTTGCAATTTTGGACGTTGCAAAATACAAACGTTTTCTAAAAAACTTACTGAAAATGGTTGACTTTTACGGGTTTTTACAGTAAAATCCGGATGGTAGAGAAGCGTGGGAGACGGTCTGCCGTGCGTACAAATTAAACTACGCGCGCGGAACTACTTCCTGCTGTTGGTTGTTGGACGCGTCTGTCGACATACGTACGCGCTGCGTTTCCGGCATTTGTAGTGAATTGCGATGAAAGTTTTTTATTACACCTGTCCCCGTTGCGGTAGAGTTTGGAAGAAGTATACCCCACATCCCGTCATGGAGTGTAAATTTTGTGGGGAGACTTGGCATACCGCTGGGCGTAAAGGGACAAGGTCGCGTTTTTCCTTGGTCGCCACGTTGATATGGGCGTTCTGGTTGGCGATTATCCTGTTGGCGGCGTGTAAGGTCCTTGATTTTATGGGAGTGCGCTTTTCCGAACCAAAAGAGAGCCCAGCTAAGAACGCTTCGGTAATCGTCGTTCCGGAGGAAACAGCCAATGGGGTCGCTTCGGGCGGCGAGTCTCTAAGAGAGCCCGATTCAAAAGCCGCGCCGGAGTCGGGCGAATCTGCCGCTCCGCCAGATTCAAAATGACGAAATAACGAAAAGCCGACAATTTGAGGTTGTCGGCTTTTTCTATCTTGTTTTTGCGCTCGCTATAATTGCGTTTATTGTTATTATTGTCTCGATTCTTTCTTTTTATTTATCTTTCTTGTCTTAATCCGGTCGCGTTTGGGTTGAACGCTTTGCCGGAAAGCGTATTCTATTCCACAAGGGCGCGTGTTCCGTTTTTTTTGCGCTCTTAATGTTAAAATAGACAATATAAACAAGACAGGATAGAGCAATGAGCCGATTTGCGATTCCTTTTCGTTCGCTATGGAAGGCGGCGTTCTTCTGTCTTTATTTATCGACGTCGAGCGTACTTTTCGCGTCGGGGCCGCTTGTGAACGACGTTGGGAACGGAGCGTTTCTTTGGGGGACTTCCAACGAACGCACGACGTATCTCGGCCCCTATCTTCCCGCGATGGCGCCGACGATTAACAAATTGTCCGAAGAGACCGGCAATAACGCCGATCCCTGGCAGTCCGGGACGCGTTCTCGCGCCGATCTGTGGAAAACGTCCGAAGAAGTCGGCACGGTTATTGGAACGGACGGAAAAGTTTATCGCTACCGCTATCTTCGCGGAATCGAACCGCGCCGCATTGTCGAAACGCGCGTTGTGGACGGCAGGACGGAGAAAGTCGAACGCATTGTTTGGGAACCGGTCGTGATTCGCGTTATGGAGCCGCTAACCTCCGAAGAAAAGGCGAGCGCGGCGTCTTCCGACGCTCCCGCGCCCTGCGCTCCGAACGCGACGCTTCCCAAGCCTTGCGAGCCCGCCGGAGGCTCCGAGGAGTCCGCGGCGTCCGGAGCTTCTTCCGGCGCGTCTAACGCCGATCCAAGCGTCGCTCCGTCCCTTAACGGTTCTGCGGAAGGCGAAGTGTTTGACCCGACGGTCGGCAAACCCTCGCAGGTTCCAGGCGAGAACGCCGACGCCTCGACCGCGTCCAGTTCGACCGAAGAGGACGGCGTGATTTCCGTGACGGTCGTAACTCGCGATTCCAAGTACCCGACGCAGACGTCGCGTCCGATAATTACGATTCCTAAAAACGGCGTTCGTTGATTGTTTTGAACGCTTTATAACGCTCGAGCCGCCGCGCGAAATCCTTGTCGCGCGACGGCTGTTTTTTTACGTTGCGACGGTAATCTCTCACGACTTCCGCCACTTTTTTATTTTTTGAGAGATTGCGAGAATCTACTAATGATTTTGCGGGAGAATCCGATAAGACAGGTATAGGGAATATGCCGATAAAAACAGGTTTGAGGAGTCAAACTGTTTTTTGCGAGCGTTTGTACGTCGTCGCAACGTCGGCGTTCTCTATCGTTTATTTCAACCGCTTTGACGTGGACGAACGCGTGTTCGCCATGTCCAAAGCCGATATTCTTACGCCCTGAAAGCTCTGTAATATAAGAGTTTAAGGGACGCTATGCGACGATATCAAAGCGCGGAGCGCATTCGCTTCCGTGAGAGGACGCGCGCGCAAACGCGCTATTGAAGCGTCTTTGTTTGTTACAAAAATTGATTATCGTCGCGCTTATACAGATTTCGTATCGACATTCGCCTTGAGCGAGTCCCTGTCGTCGCGACAGGACGTCTTCGGCGCGCGTGTCGAGGCGCGGAATCTGCGTGTTGTGGAAGAGGACCGCGGCGCTTGCGTTTTAACGCGAACGTAACCGCATTAAGTAGACGCTTGTCTTGATATCGAAGTTCATGGAGGAAAGTATGATCGCGACTCAGTCTAACCCCGAAGCGATTGCTCAAACGTGGAAAGACTTTATTGCCGATCGTTCTAACAAGACGTTACGGAACGAGTTGATTGAACATTATCTCCCCTTAGTGCGTTATCACGCGGAACGCGTTTGGTCCCGACTTCCCGACGAAGTCGATCTTGAGGATTTGGCGTCGGCGGGGGTTTTTGGATTAATGGACGCTATCGACGCTTACGATCTGGAACGAGGCGTAAAATTTGAGACGTATTGCGTTCCTCGTATTCGCGGCGCCATGCTCGACGAACTGCGCAATATGGACTGGGTTCCTCGCCTGGTTCGTTCCCGCGCGCGAAAACTTGCCGAAGCGAATAAGGAATTGGCGGATAAATTGGGGCGCCTCCCCACGCAAGAAGAATTGGCGGAACGTCTGAATATCGATCAAGCGGAACTGTCGCGCGTCATGAGCGACGCAAACGCGGCGAATCTTGTCAGCTTGAATAAAAAATGGTTTGAAACGGACGGCTCGAAAGACGTCAGCGAGATCGACCTCGTCGAAGACGAGCGCAGCGAAGATCCGACGACGCGTTTACAGAAGTCCGATCTGATACGTCTGGTTACGCGCGGTCTTAATCGCAACGAGCGCATGATTATTATTCTCTATTACTACGAAGAAATGACGATGAAAGAAGTCGGCGCGACGCTTGATTTGAGCGAGAGTCGCGTGAGCCAGATGCACAGCGCGATTATCAGCAGATTGCAGCAGCAATTAAAAGATCGCAATCCCGAATTTGTCTAGTCGGAAGACTCGATTTAAGCGCATAAACGGCACGGACGGACGCGAAGGAGGAGTCGCGTTCGTCCGCGCCGTTTCTTGTTTTAACGCGGGGCCGAACCGCCGGGGGGTATTGTAAAAACGGCGCTTATTCGTAGAATAAACCGGAGGGATTTGGGGCGATTGACGCGCGGAAATCAGACGTTTAAACGCGCGGAATCGTCGAAAATAAACGCAAGGGAAATAATAGTGGACGCTCAAGAGTCTGAACGAGAGAACGAACAATCGGCGCGCGACGCGGCAAACGAAGCGGCGGCGAGTCTTTGGTCGGTCAACGGCGAGCGTTTGCGTTTTATTGATCCTGAAGAGTTTACGGACGAAATTCTGCTTTCTCTCGTCGACGGGGTCGGCTCTATCACGACAGATCGTCTTCTGACGCGTTTTGGCTCGGCGACAAACGTTTTGGACGCTCCTCTTGACGAATTGCAACGCGTCGACAAAGTCGGGCCGACCTTAGCGCATAAGATCGCTCAGGCGCGTTCGTTCGACGTCGAGCCTCTCTTTCGGTTCTGTCGCGAAAACGACATACGAATTTTGTCGATCAACGACGCGCGTTATCCGAGTCGTTTACGCGAAATTGTCGGCGCGCCGCGCGTGTTGTACGTTCGGGGAAAGCTTCAGCCGAAAGATCGCTACGCGATCGCGATGGTCGGAACGCGCGACGCGACGACGTACGGTCGCGCGCAAGCGACGCGATTGGCGCGCGAACTCGTCGAAGCGGGTTTTACCGTCGTGAGCGGCCTGGCGCTTGGAATCGACGGTTGCGCTCATCGCGGCGCGCTGGACGCGCGCGGTCGCACGCTTGCGGTGTTGGGCGGAGGAGTTACAAGCGTCTATCCTCGCGAACACGAAGATTTGGCGGGGCGTATCATCGCCAGCGGCGGCGCGTTGATCAGCGAGTATTATCCGTTGACCACGCCTCTTCGCGGCAATTTCCCGGCGCGCAATCGGATTATCAGCGGCCTTTCGATCGGCGTTGTCGTCGTGGAGTCCGGCAAGCGCGGCGGATCGCTCATTACGGCGCAATTCGCGGCGGAGCAGAACAGGGAAGTTTTTGCGGTTCCCGGCCCTATCGATCGCGAGAATTCGAAAGGTTGTCACCAATTGCTTCGCGACGGCGCGGCTCTTGTCGAAACGGTCGACGATATTATCGAGGCGATTCCCGCGTACGACGTTCCTCCGCAAGCGGCGGAGCGACAGGCTTCTGCAAAAGATTCCGAAACCGAGCCCGGAACGCTTGGTATTTCTTCGAAATCGATCGAATCGATTAACACGCGTAAAAAAGAAGCGTCTACCGATTCGCCGCGTTCCGGAAAGTCGAAAAAAGAGAAGAAGTCGCGGGATTCGGCGACTGAGCGACAAGACGACGCTAAGTCAAAATCCGAGAAGGAACGCCGTTTTGCGCCGCTTCCCGAGTTGAGGCCGGAAGAACGCGCGATCGTCGACGCGCTTGGCGAAGATACGCTTCAGATCGACGAGTTGATTCGCAAGTCGGGGCTTCCCGCGTCTAAAGTGATCGGTTTGGTCGCGGCTCTTGAATTCAAGCAGGTCTTGAAACGGCTTGAAGGAAACTCCGTTACGAGGCGGACTTTACCGTAAAAGAACGTTATTTATCTTTTGACTATGAATTATCGAATTATCAGCGCCTTGTTGGGCATGGTCGCCGTCATCCTGGGAGTTTGCATGTTTTTGTGCCTTCCCTGGGGACTGCCCGCGTTTGGCGGCGGCGATTCGGAAATACGCGGCGCCGTCGGGCTTCTTCTGGGCGGCGGTTTGTCGATTTTGCTCGGAGTCGTTTTTATTATCCTGGGGCGGGGCGCAGACGAAGAACGTCTGTTCCGCAAAGAGGCGTTTGTGATTGTGTCGCTGAGCTGGATTATGGCGATCATTCTTGGCGCGACGCCCTATCTTTTCAGTAAGACGGAACGCGCGTCCGGCGTTCGCATGTCGTTTTGCGACGCGATTTTCGAGTCGGCGTCCGGGTTGACGACGACCGGCGCCACGGTCATTGGCGAGTTGGAGAACCCGGAAGTTATTCCCAGAACGATTCTCTTTTGGCGTAGCACGACGCATTTTCTCGGCGGGTTGGGCGTCATCTGTTTCTTTGTCGTTTTGTTGGGCCAGGGCATTAACGGAAAAGCGATTTTAAAAATAGAGCATTCTGTTTCCGGCAACTTGCCGGCGGCTCAGATGAGGACGCTTGCCAACTATTTATTCCGCATCTACGCGTTGTTGAACATTCTTTGCTGCGTTTTGTTGCTGATTTGCGGCATGTCCCTTTTTGACGCGATTTCGCACGCGTTTTCCGTCGTTGCGCTCGGAGGGTTCAGCACGCACGACGCGAGCGTCGCGTATTTTGCGTCGGATCCTCGCGCAAACGGTCTAGCGATCGAATGCGTCCTGATCTTGTTTATGATCGCAAGCGGCACGAATTACTGGTTGATCTTTTGGGCGGCGACCGGGCAGCCGCAAAAACTTTACCGCGATTCCGACTGGCGTTGTTTTATCAGTTTAATCGTCGTAGGAATTGCGATTACGACGTGTTTTGGCATGTTGCACGGCGATTTTCGTCCCGCGTCGATCGTTCAACAAGGGACGCAAACGGAGACGGAAGATTTGGTTGACGGGCAATTGAACGACGAGGAGGCGTCAACCAGGACGTTGCCCCGTCGTCCGTACGAAACGATTGACGAGGACGCCGAACGCGTTCGATTTCCCGTCGCGCTTCGTCGTTCGGCGTTTCAGGTTGTTTCTTTAGCGACCGGCGCGGGTTTTGTCACCGATCGTTACGAGTTATGGAATTCGACTTCAATCGCCGCTATCGTCTTTTTGATGTTTATCGGAGGTTGCGCGGGCAGCACGGCGGGAGGCGCAAAAGTTTTTCGCGTGTTGTTTACGAGCAAATTATTGTCCCAACGTCTTTCGGAGACGTTCAGTCCGAACGTCGTTCGAGTTATTCGAGTCGACGGCGAGAATATTGATAAAGAGTCGCTCTATTCCGCGCTGACCTACGTTGGCGTTTTTAACTCGTTAATTGCCGTTACGACCTTGCTTGTAACTAGTTTTGAACCGAACGATCTCTGGATTTTACGCGGCGAGTCTCAAGTGGAGAAAGTGGCGGATCTCGGAGCCGCCGCTGTCTCAATGTTTGCGAACGTCGGGCCTGCTTTGGGCGTTTTTGGTTCGATTGAGAACTACGGCGGCCTGACCGAAATCACGAAAGCGATTTTTGCGGCGGCGACGCTTTTAGGTCGTCTTGAGATATGGACCGTTTTGGCCTTGCTTTCTCCTAACTTCTGGCGTAATCGTTAGTTATCTAATAACGTATTCTGCGTCAAGAACGCGTTCGACGAGCTTTTTGCTTTGTTCGTCGAGCGCGTCGCATTCCTTGACGAATTCCCGCGCGACTTGGCCGATTTTCTTGAACGTCGCTCTTTTCTTCGCGCGCAGAACGGCGACGATCGCTCCGACGAGATAGCCTACGATCGAGATAGAAATCGAAGCGGTCATGATCCCGAAAGCCAGGAGGCAAAACGACGTCCAGAAGAGGATTGTTTCGGCGTTTCGCAATTTCTTAATCGATTGCGACGAATAACCTTGATTACGAACCGCGTCCGCCTGCGCTCCCGCGTAGAGCGCGAGCTCTATCGACGCGGCGTCGACGCTGCCGAGCGTGTCGGGGCTAAGAAAAATCTTGCCTTCTTTTTCAACATATTCGTTTTGAAGATAGTCCGAACTCTTGACGACCTCAATCGAATCGAGTTTCGTTTTGTTCAGGAACGCGATGAGGATTTTGTCCGAGGAAACTCCGGTCGGCGTTTTTGACGCCCGGTCGATCGTTTTTGACGCGGCGCGCTGAGAAACGATCGAGACGACGAAGACGGGGATTAGAGGAAGGAAACAAACAAGGGAAAGCCAACTCATAATAAAGCTCCGTTTTATACAATAAAAAACTACAACGAGCGCGTTTTACGTAAAGACGCGTTCGCTTTTTGAGAAACAACAATAGACAAAAAACGCCGGAGCGCGCGTTTTTCAATTGCGGAGCTTCAAAAGAACGAGAAAGAGAGGACGCGTTAACGAACGCGACGATAACAGGTTGCAAAAAACGGCCGCGCGTTCTTGAAAACGTTCCAACGGCCTTGAAACGAGCAAGGGCTGAATCGAACGAGAACAGGAAGACCGACTTGAGCGACCGGTTCGGAACGTCGATCGTCCGCGTTTCAGTCGACTCGAAGAACCGTTCGATCCAAACGTTTCCGCTTTGTCTTCTAATTCGTATAACGCGGACAAGTTAGACAGACGGTCGCTCCAGAACGAAGCGTCTGAATCCGCCTTTTGTTTTTCGTCGAGACGCCGCTCTACGGTTCTTTCCTGATTGGAAACGAAGACGCTTGAAACGACGGAACCGTCGACGTCGAAGGCGAAAAGGACGAAACCTAACAGAATTTGTCCCAGGATTATGTCAAGCCAACGCGTTTTCATTACCTACGACTTTTCAAGCGCTCTTTCGCCAGTTTTTAACGACGTCGACGAGACAGACGACGTTTTCAACGGGCGTTTCTTTGAGGATTCCGTGTCCGAGGTTGAAGACGAACCCCGGCTGATCGCCGACGGCGTCGAGAATGCGCGTCGCTTCGGCGCGGATGACGTCTTGCGAAGCGAGCAGAACGACGGGGTCGAGATTTCCCTGAATCGCGCGGTCTTTTCCAACGAGTTCCCAGGCCCGGTCGATCGGAATTCGCCAGTCGACGCCGACGCAGTCGGTTCCGACTTCGGCAAACGCAGGGAGAAGGGCGGGATTGCCCGTTCCAAAGTAAATAACGGGAACGCTCGGATCAAGCATGGCGCGGAGTTCCTGAAGCGCGGGCAAGACGAATCGTCGAAAATCGTCGACGCCGAGACTCCCGACCCAGGAGTCGAATATTTGCACAACTTGGGCGCCAGAAGCGATTTGCGCGTTAAGATATCGCGCCGACGATCGGGCGAGTCGACTTAGCAACTCTTGCCAGACGTCGGGCTGATTATACATCAGGGCTTTTGTTTTGAGGAACTGTCGACTTGTTCCTCCTTCGATCGCGTACCCGGCGAGCGTAAAGGGCGCGCCCGCGAATCCGATCACGGGAAGCGGCGAGACGGCGCGTCTGGTTTCCTCGACCGTTTTGTAAACGAAATCGAGCGGGGAGACGTCGACCAGTTCTTTAACGCGCGCCAGATCGTTTTTTTCCCGGAAAGGATTAGCGATAACGGGACCGTCCCCGGCTGAAAACGAGAGATCAAACCCGATCGGCTCAAGGATCGGCAGGAGGTCGGAAAAGATAATCGCGGCGTCGACCCCGATTCTTTCTACCGCCGTTTGCATAACTTCCGCGCATAATCTTGGACGTTTGCAGAGTTCGAGAAAAGAAACTCCTTCCCGAACGGCGCGGTATTCCGCCATATAACGCCCCGCCTGACGCATAAGCCAAATGGGAGGACGGTCGACTTTTTCGCGACGCAACGCTTGTAAGAGCAGGGGATCGGACATGATTACGGGGGACGCGTTGATTGGCGTCGGAAAACGGACGGTTCAAAACGTTTTCTTATAGTATACTCCGCGCGGCGGTATTTTCAACCGGAAAAAGGAATCGCGGATTTTTCCGGTTTTTTCTTGAAGAGGAACTGCGGGGAAGATATACTTACGTTATCGAGCGCCGTTTCGCGCGCAGTCATTTTTTTCAGGAGGAACGCAAATGGTTAATCGTCGAACGTTTTTGAAAACGACTTCCTTAGGATTTGGTTTAGCGGCGCTGCAGACGCCGAGTTCTCACGCGCAAATACTCGGCGCGAACGACAAGGCTCGTTTGGCGTTTGTCGGTCTTGCCAATCGCGGCGGTCAGCTTCTTACCGCGTTTAAGAAATCGCCCGACTTGAAAATCGCGGCGTTTTGCGATCTCGACGCGAACACGCTTGCGAGCGCCGCCGAACGCTTTGGCGACGGGTCGGAAGCGAAAGTCTCCGATTTCCGGCAGTTGTACGATCGCAAGGACGTCGACGGTCTTGTTTTGGCGACGCCCGACCATTGGCACGCGTATCAGACGGTCGAAGCGTGCAAAGCGGGCAAGGACGTCTATTGCGAAAAGCCTCTGTCGACGTCGATCGCCGAAGGGCGGATTATGGTCGAGGCGGCGCGGAAATACGAGCGCGTCGTTCAGGTGGGAATTCACCGTCGAAGCGCGCCTTTGTATCACGCCGCGTTTGATTCCGGATTGGAAAATAAGATCGGCAAAGTTACCGTCGCGCGAACGGCGCATTGTTCGAACATGTACCCCGCCGGAATGGGAAAAGCCAGGCCGACGACTCCCCCCGAAGGGCTCGACTGGGAATTGTGGCTCGGGCCGCGTCCCGAACGCGACTATCAGGAAAATATTACGCCGTATAAATTTAGATGGTGGGACGAGTACTGTTCTCAAATCGCCAATCAGGGCGTTCACTTCTTCGACTTGATTCGCTGGGCGCTCAACGAAAAAGCTCCGGCGTCCGTGTGCGCGATGGGCGGAAAATTCGCCGTCGACGACGATCGAACGATCCCCGACACCCTCGCCGTCTGCTTTGAATTTGCCTCGGGGCGGCTTGTTACGTTCAATCATTTCGAGAGCAACGGCAATCCGATCATGGCGACGGACGAGAATTATCGCGCGCTGGGATACGTCGAGTATCGCGGCACGATGGGGACGTGTTACGTTTACGACAACCGCTATATTATCAAGCCGGAAAAGCCGGGTCAGTTCCAGACGAAAGAACCGCGCGCCCAGGAAGAAGTTTATCAACTGGAAGGGGACGCGCAGCAAAACGCCGACGCCACGGCGCTTCACGCGCAGAATTTCATCGACTGTATGCGCAGCCGCAATCGTCCGAACACCGACGTCGAAGAGGCGCACTTAAGCACGGCGATGAGCCATTTGGCGAACATTTCGCTCAAAACGCGCAAGCGGCTCGAATGGGACGCCGACGTCGAACGAATAACAAATTGCGACGAGGCGAACGAACTACTTGGCGTTTCCTACCGCGAACCCTGGAAATTGACGCTGTAAGACGCGTCGATTTGATTTTGGAGACGATTTCGTTTCATAGCATAAAATCGCGGGCTGTCCTGGAGACTTGCTTCAAGACAGCCCGCGTCTTTTTTTTATCGGCGAGATTTGATCAAACGAACTTCAACAGCGCGTAGCGTTTTTTACCGCTTCGAAGGACGACGACCGTTTCGCTTGCGAGGGACGCGGAGGTGAGCTTCATATCGACGTCGGAGATCTTGCGGTTGTTGACGTAGGCCCCGCCCTGCTGAATCGCGCGTCTGGCGTCGCTTTTGGTTTTGGCGAGTCCGGCGAGAACAAACGCGTCGATCAGGCTGATTTCGCAGTGATCGAGTTGTTCGCGCGACGCTTCGTAGCTCGGAACGTCGGCGAAGACGGACGTCAGTTCGGCGTCGGTCAGACTTTCGATTTCGGCTCCGAAGAAGATCGCGGTCGCTTTTTCGGCGGCGGCGAGCCCTTTTTCACCGTGCGTGAGGAGCGTAAGTTCTTTGGCGACCTGTTTTTGTAAGACGCGTTGCCCGAGGTTCGCCTTGTGCTGTTCGATGAGCGCGAGCGCCTCTTCCTGATTCAAATCGGTAAAGAACCGGAACGCGTTTTCAATATCGGCGTCGTCGACGTTGACCCAGTACTGATAGAATTGATAAGGGCTCGTTCGTTCGGCGTCGAGCCACAGAGCGCCCGATTCCGACTTGCCCATTTTCTTGCCGTCGCTCTTGAGAAGCAATTTGCTCGTGAGCCCGTAGAGCTGAACGCCGTCCATGCGGCGCGCCAGGTCGATGCCGGCGGTGATGTTGCCCCATTGATCGCTGCCCCCAGCCTGAACTTCGCAGCCGTAAGCGCGATGAAGGTGGACGAAGTCGTACGACTGAAGAAGCATATAGCTGAATTCGGTGTAGCTCAGTCCGGAATCGGATTCGAGCCTGCTTTTAACGGAGTCTTTGGTCAACATGACGTTGACGGGGAACATCTTGCCAATGACGCGCAGGAATTCAAGGTAGGAGAAATCTTTCATCCAGTCGTAGTTGTTGACCAACAGCGCGCCGCTGGCCGATTCGTCGAAGT
>JAFZNK010000115.1 GCA_017550965.1 Thermoguttaceae bacterium | reverse complement strand
GTTCTTCCTTGTTCGGGTAAGTCTCGCGGAATTTATCTATTGCCTCGACGCGCGCTTTCTTTAATCCATCGTGAACCTTTCTTAATACGAAAAGACCCGTTTGGAGGTCGTCCTTCGTAACGCCGTCTATTACGTATTCCTTGCCGCGCCATCCTCGGATAATAACGCTCTCGTCGCTCATTAAATACCCTCTAATCGTAGATCGAGTTCACGCGCAGTTCTAAAAATCGTCTTGCGACTAGCGTCCTTTTCCTCCGACGTGAGCCATTGCGCGTACTCTGTTAACGAAGTAAAATACCCCAAGCAACTCGGCTTCTTACCCGTCTTAATCCAATTTGCAAGGAGCTTCAAATTAGCGATTCGCACGTCGATAAGCGATAGTAATTCGTTTTTTAACGAATCGACCGAACCTTGCTCGCTGATATACTCCCATACTACGCCGGAGTAGTCGCCGTCGATAAATTGCGTCGTCATTCCGCGACGCCTCCCAGGTCGTCGTAACGACTACCATGACAGTTTAATTCGATTTTTAACCGCCTAATATCGCACCAGAGTTCTGAGACCGTTCTTTCAAGATACCGCGTTCGTTCCTCCAATTGTTCTATCTGTTCGCCTTTGCGATAACCGTCTGCGAAGATAATTAGGAATAAGAAAACGGTAACCGCGCCGACTATCACGTTGAGCGTCATTGAGCGTCCTTTCCTTTGTAATGATAGAATTGTTTAGTAACGACGATTAGTTTGTCGGCGAGTTCAAGCGCGCCCGTAGCAACGAGCCATTCGTTAGTATGATCGCCGTCGATTACTTCTTCTTCGAGCTTAATAACCGTCGCTTGCGCGTCTTTTTTCACGGCTTCTAACGCCGTCAGAAACGCTTCGATCTCTTGAATACTTCGCATTAATATTTCCTCTTGGAAAAATATCATTAACCCCTTGCCGCGAGCCGTTGGCTCGCTATCCGATTCCGGTAGCGAACAACGTGAGCGTCGAAGCTGAATACAGCTTGTAAACGGAACCCCAAAAAGAAACTGGCGGTTGCTCCGACGCGTGTGGAATATTCCGGTAGAATTTCAGGTATTTTTCGCCGAAACTAAACTGTCCAAAGGCGACGGGACTTTGATTTTGGGACGTTTTGGTTCCCGTTTCCAAGCGTACTGGCGTTGCGCCGCTCACGCTGTTCGCTATCGTGTTCGGTAGTCTGCCAACGAGCGGACGGAAAACGTTATTTACTCATCCTCGTACGCCTTGCTCTTTCGTAACGACTGATAGCGAACGCACCCGTCGTTGTCGGTCGTCATACACTGATAGCAGTGAACGCAGGCGTCGCTTATATGAACTTGTCCGTTTACAAAGGAAATAGCGCCGTGCGGACAGTTCGCCTCGCAGTTCCGACACGCAACGCAAAAGGTCGCGCGCCTTACAAGCATCTTTAACCGCGATTTGAACGTTCGATCGCCTTTTACCTTTGCAACGTGGAACTCAATCGGCTTGTCGAAACGCTCGACGTCGCCGCCGACGGAGAAGTCAAACGGCTTCCTTTTGAATTCAATTCCGTACTCGTTCGCTTCGTCTGATCGTCGTTTCTCTTCGAGTCGACCAAGTATCTTGAACCATTCCCGCCAGTCCGTCGTTCGTCGTTCGCTCCGAAGGACAATTCCGCCGTCTTCTAATTTGACATATCGATATAGCGTCGGATTGTCCGTTAGGAAGTTCCCATTTTTGCGTATCCGCCAGCCGTTGGAAT
>JAFZNK010000114.1 GCA_017550965.1 Thermoguttaceae bacterium | reverse complement strand
TCTGCCCGTCTCCGCTTTTTTTGACGGCGACGACGATCATTTGAAAGAGCCCGAGATGAAAATCGCCATCGTCGGGCGACGCAACGTCGGCAAGAGCACGTTTGTCAATACGCTGGCTCATGAAGAACGCGTTATCGCCAGTCCGATTCCGGGCACGACCCGCGACTGCGTCGACGTCCGATTTGAGATGAACGGCAAAACGTTTATCGCGATCGACACGCCGGGATTTATGCGTAAGAAGAGCCTCGGAAGCGATCTTGACTTCTACGCGTTGACGCGAGCCGAGAGAAGTATTCGTATGGCGGACGTCGTTTTTATGTTCTTCGACTGTTCTCTTCAAATTGCGAAGATGGACAAACAACTCGTTTCGCTCATAGAATCCTACAATAAGCCGTGTATTTTTGTCGTCAACAAATGGGACAAAATGGCGGCGTATAAAATGCCTACGGAACGTTGGGCGGATTACCTGCGCGAAACCTTCGCGACAATGTGGCACGTCCCTATCGCGTTCATCACAGGCATGACGGGCAAAAACGTTTCCAAATTGCTTCAACACGCCGGAGCGCTCTTCCGCCAGAGTAAAATGCGCGTTTCGACCAATCGATTGAATAAGTTGATCGCTGCGGCGTTGAATCATACGCCTCCCCCGCTCTTCCATTTCCATAAGCCAAAGATATATTACGCGACTCAAATTTCGGTTTCGCCGCCGACGATTGTGCTCTTTTGCAATATGCCCGACGCGTTTTCGCCGAGTTATCGTCGCTTTCTTCTGAACGTGATTCGAGACGAACTCCCCATTGGCGAAGTTCCAATTCGGTTATGGTTTAGAAAACGAGATTCCGAGGATCGAAAAGACGAGATAGATCGGGAGCGTCTTACCTGATCGTTCCTTTGTTTCGTCTGCAAACTTTCACACGCCGCCTCTCCTAATCCGAGGGACGGCGTTTTTATCGCCGACGCCGTTTGTGGGCAAGGCGTCCTTTCTTGTCGAAAAGCGTGACTGCGATGTTGTTAAAACGAGAAGAATATGTCGAACAAGCTTTCTTTTTTCGAACGTTTCGAGAACGTCTTGACGACGGATACTCGACGCAAGAGATCCTCTACGGCATGAAAAACGAACTCCTAAGCGCGACAAATTTGCCAATCGCAATCGGGGTGTTGCTTTCAGAAATTAAATTGTCGGGCAAGATGAGCGTCGCCATGCAGAGGATTCTGCACTACTTTACGCCGTTTCAGACGTTTGTCGTCAAAGAAGCTGAGAAAGAAGAAGGACGCTTCGATTTTAGGATAGCTTTGCAAATCCTCGAAAGAGAAGCAAAATACCGTTCCGAGACTCCGACGCCGCAAGGGGCGTTTTTTTATCAATTTGAAACGCTTAGCAGAAACAGACTTGGTTACGATTACGGACTCGAAGCGATCGCTAACGATCCTATCTTCGACGACGCGTGGAAGCATTGGATTAATGTCGTTTTGCGTCGTCAAGTCGGCTTTATCGATATCTCAAAGCTGATCTACGTGCGTAGCGAATTTTATCAACTTCAGGAAGACGAGGAACCGCAACCGGTTCTCTTTGGCGAACGCGAGGGCAGAATAGCCAAAGCGTCCTTAGGTCGCGATCCGCTCTTTCTCTTCTCCGCGCTCTCGCGTCATTTAGGATATCCGTCTGTGCCGCGCATTCAACATGTTGAGGAGAGAGAAGATCCTGTTTTCGCGGAATTAAGAAGAAAAATTGAACTTTTAGAAAACAAATTGCAATTATTGCAAGAAGAGCTTAAAGGCGGAATCAATTTAGAACGATTCTATGTAAAAGAGTAGTAAAAAAAGCGATAAAAAGAGTTATTTTAAACTCTTTTGTTTTTTTTTAGAAAAAAGCGCTTGTAAATCCTTGTATTTCAATATAGAATATGGGGAGTTGACGGAGCTGCGGCGTTTGCGGTCTTTAGAAGAACGTGATTTACGTCGGGTAGCTTTGAACTAATGTAACATTCCTTTTCAAATGTTATCGTTGTTGAAATTATGTCCGTTTGCCTTTTAGCTTATTCGCGTTGTTCGCAGTAAGTCGGGCGAATTTTTAAAGATAGCTCATGAGGATATAGATGACCAAAAAAGAAATCGTTCGCTTGGTTTCCGAAAAATTGGAACTTTCGCAACAACAAACGAAAGAAATCGTCCAAAAAACCTTCGAATCCATTATCGAGGTCTTGGTTAAGGACGGTCGTATTGAACTGAGAAACTTCGGCGTCTTCGAAGTTAAGCTTCGCGCCGCTCGTAACGCTCGCAACCCCCGCACCGGCGTTGAAGTCTGGGTCGACGAACACGAAACCGTCGCTTTCAAGCCTGGTAAGATGATGGTCCAAAAGGTCCAACGCGAACGTAAAAAGAAGAACGCTAAGAAAGCCGCCGCGAAGAAGGCCGCTCCGAAAGCAGCTGCGAAAGCCGCTCCGAAGGCCGCTTCCAAAGCAGCCGCGAAAAAAGGCGCGAAGAAAGGCAAGTGATCTCTGATTTTGCAGAGTTTATCCTTTCGCGTTACCGCGTAAAACGCCGTTTCTTTATGGGACGGCGTTTTCTTTTATATTCGCCTGCCGTCTCTTCTCCTTTCCAGAAAAAGAACTTGTCGCGTTGCGATTGGTCGTTAAATCTGGAGAAAATTTCAAAATCAGACTTGTCAAAAAGGAAAAGAAGCTTATACTGACCTTACCTGTTTAGGAGAGGTGGCAGAGTGGCCGAATGCGCGGGTTTGCTAAACCCGTGAGCTCGTAAGGGCTCCGCAGGTTCGAATCCTGTCCTCTCCGTTAATGCCTCGCGCAAGCGAGGTTTTTTTGTTTCTTGTTACCTGAGAACCTTCATAAAAGGTCCTCGCCGCTGTTGAACTTTCTTCGCTTTCGGATACAATCGCGTCGGACGTCTGATCGAAAGCTTCAGTTAATGGCTCGTTACGATCGGACCGTAGTTTTTGCGCGCGCCCTTCGCGCGGAAGTCAAGGAGCTATCAATGAAAATAGTCGTTTTAGACGCATACACGACAAATCCGGGCGATCTAAGTTGGTCCGCGTTGGAAAACCTGGGAAGTCTGACGGTCTACGACCGCACCTCGCCTGATCAGACGATCGCGCGGTCGCTGGAAGCCAACGCCGTATTAACTAATAAAGTCGTTTTGGACAAGCGAGTTATCGACGCGCTTCCTAATTTAAAATATATCGGCGTATTGGCGACAGGAACTAACGTCGTTGATCTGCCGTACGCTCGTTCCAAAGGAATTGTCGTAACAAACGCGCCAAGCTATAGTACGGAATCAGTCGTTCAAACGACGTTTGCGCATATCCTCAATATGGCGACGCAACTTGTCCGCAACACGACGTCGACAAAATCGGGGGATTGGGTTCTTTCCCCCGATTTCTCTTTTTCCGTAGGCAAATTAACGGAAATCTGGCAAAAACAGTTGGGAATCGTAGGATTTGGCGCTATTGGACGTCGTGTCGCGCAAGTCGCGCTCGCGTTTGGCATGAAAGTCGTAGCTTACGGTCCGCATTTAACCGTCGGTCAAAAATACGACGGGATAACGGCGGTCGATTTAGACGAACTATTTGCGACTTCCGACGTGATTTCACTTCACTGTCCGTTGACAGAAGCCACGCGTTCCCTCGTCGACGCCAGACGGCTAGCTGCCGTAAAACGCGGAGCCTGGCTTGTCAACACAGGACGCGGTCCTTTACTCGACGAACAAGCGGTAGCGGACGCGTTAGCGTCTGGACAGTTAGGCGCGCTTGGCGTCGACGTTCTCTCAACGGAACCTCCTAAAGATTCTAACCCGTTGCTTCGCGCGCCCAATTGTTATATTACCCCTCACAACGCTTGGGCTTCTTATGAAGCAAGAATTCGATTGATACAAATCGTCGTCGACAACTTAAAAGCGTTTAAGGAAAATCGCGCTTTGAACGTCGTTAATTGACGATTTGACATAATTTAGATCGATCAGGAAAACGACGCTATGCGGTTTGAAACAAAAAGGCGCGAATACGCGGCGATCGCCGTATTAGAGCTCGCGCGCGCGTACCGTGCGAAACGTCCTCTCTCGGCGCAAAAAATCGCCGCTAAATACGGTTTTACCCAAAATTTTTTGACCCAAATCTTTCAGACGCTCAAAAAGGCAAATTTAGTCGAAGCGGAGCGAGGTCCTTTGGGCGGGTTCCGCCTTGTTCCTAATCCGGAAGAATTGACCGTTGGGTACGTCGTCGGCCTATTTAGCGACGCAGAATCTAAAGAGCGAGAATCTGAGAATATAACTCCTCAAACGGAGGCGGAGGCGACTAAAGCGAAACTCGTCGACGTTTGGCGAAAAGCCGAAGCAAAGCGCCAGGAATATTTGAATTCCGTCTTATATTCCGATCTTCTCACGGAACCTGACGAGCAGGAACCGTTGAATTTCTCAATTTAGAACCCTCGTCTTTTTTCGTTTTTTCGACAGTTTTTACCATAGCAAACAAGTCCGATGACAACAAAAGAATCCTCAACGACAACAGACGCCAGCGCCCCCGTTTTCTTTCTCTCCGCGGGAGATCCGAGCGGAGACGTTCACGCCGCGCGTCTGGTGGAGGCGTTGTCGCAACGACTTCCAAACGCTCGTTTTATAGGCTACGCTGGTCCCAAAACGGCGGCGACGATCTGCGACGTGCGCGTCGATCTGACACAATTCGCCGTCATGATGCTTAAAAACGCGCTTTTAAATCTATTCACTTACGTCAAACTGCTCAATCAAGCGAGCGCGATTTTTCGCAAAGAACGTCCGAGCGCCGTTATTCTTGTTGATTTTCCGGGTTTCAACTGGCAAATTGCGAAAAAAGCAAAAGCGGCCGGCGCGCCGATTGTCTACTTCATGCCCCCTCAAATGTGGGGCTGGGGACAATGGCGCGTCAAAAAAATGCGCAAGTACGTCGATTTGGTTCTTTCATGCTTCTCTTTTGAAGACGAGTGGTTCAAAGAACGCAATTGTCGTTCGACGCTCGTCGGCCATCCCTTTTTCGAAGAAGCGCGTTCAAAAAAAATCGACGCCGATTTCATTGAGTCCTTAAATTCGACGGAGTCTGGAGTCTCGTCTTCGACTCCGTCGACGCCTTTGCAAGGACAAAAAAGATACTTAACCGTCTTACCCGGCTCGCGCAATCAAGAGGTTTCCAATAATCTCCCGAATCTTATCGCGACAATAGAAAAGGTCGTCAAGGTCGCGCCGGACGTCCAGCCGGTCTTTGCCGCGTTTTCCGACGCGCAAGCAAACGAAGTTCGCAATCAATTGAAAGAACGCAAACTCGACTATCCCGTTTACGTCGGCAGAACTTCGGAACTTATGCGCGTCGCGACGTGCTGTCTTGGCGTTTCCGGCTCAGTTTCCATCGAACTTCTCTCGTTGTGCAAGCCGACGGTTTTCACCTATCATGTCAGCAAGTTAGAACATTTTGCGTTGAGATTCTTAAAGCGCGTCAAATATATCACGTTGACAAATATTCTTTACGTCTTCGGGCTCGAAGGCGAAACGCCCTTCTATCCAAAAGGGCGCCTTGCCAAAAGCACGGAACACACGCCAGAAGAACGTAAACTAATGATTTGTCCTGAATTTTTGACAAAAGACGATTGTTCCGATCATGCCGCAGAATGTTTGATTAGATGGTTTGTCGACGATGAAGCGCGACTCGAATGCGTCAAAAAATTGGAAGAACTGAAAAAGGTAAACGATTTCGTTGGACGTCCAATCGATTTAGCCGCAGAGAGAATCGTAGATTTTTTAACGCAGTCGTGATAATTCTCAAGAAAACGTCAAAGGAACGCCGCGTTCTCTCTAATACAAGAGCGGAACGCGGCGTTTACTACGCGCCGATCTAAAAGACAATTAACACAATACAGACGAAGTCTGAAAAAACAAGACTGATAGACGCAACCTGCACGCGACGACGTCGTTTGTTCGTTTGACACATATATCAAGAGAAAGGCAACTCTCTAATTAGTTTCCTTCGAAGTCAAAAAGCGC
>JAFZNK010000011.1 GCA_017550965.1 Thermoguttaceae bacterium | reverse complement strand
GTTTTTTAAAAGAAATTTTGGGCGCTACTCGCGAATTAGCGCCCCGTTCGGAATAAGACGAACGAAAAAAACTCGTTCTTACCTTTTGACAGAGCCAAAACGACGTTGGCGAAGAACTACTGAAACAGAGCAAGAACATCCTGAAAGCTGGCGCTTTCAAAGATCTTGTCTGTCAGTTTATCAAGGTCGTCGCTGGAAAGACCTTCAGCCCAATTCTCCGGAAGTTTAGCGTCTGCGCCATATTTGTCCGCGAGAATACGAACAATCATTTTCTTTTGACGTTCAAGATACAAAAGACGATCCTCTTCTCGTCCGCGCTCCGCCTCTTCTCGTCCGCGCTCCGCTTCTTCAACGCGATTCTCAAGACTTGTCTGAACGTCGTCAAGCCAAGAGTCAAGTTTTCGTTGCGCAATAAACACTTTTTTCCCCTCCTCTGTTCCAAAATAATCCTTAATCCGACGCTCGAGTTCCTTAAACCCCTCTGCGTAATCGCCAAGTTTCAATTTCTCTTCTTCCGTCAGTTCAGGATACGAGGACAATATCCTCACCCAATAGGCAAGTTGCCCCCTGAACTTGTCCGGCGGCGTCGATTCATTACAGGAAACGCGGGGAAGACGAACAAAAACATTCGTCATTTTTTCAGTTCCAAGCCCCGTTCCCAACATGGAATGCATTTGCCATTTGTCGAACCAAACGTCCGGTCTCTGGCGACTTAACGGGAAATTGACGAAAGCCACGCAAACGACTTTCGGAATCTTCGAGTATCCCCTTCCCTTCTTGAGACCGGACCGATACAGTCCGGCTCCGTAATAAAACAAACGATCGCCGAAGAAATCTTCGGGCTGAACTTGCATTTCAACGTCAAAATACCGTCCCGACTTGTCGACCGCGTGGATATCCATAATCGAAGATTTACTGTCGAATGTGACGGGCAACTGGAAAGGATTTTGAAGTTTGAAATCCGCAATCAAGGGAAGTTCCGCCTGTTCCATAACGGCGTTTAACAGACATTTAAGAACATACTTCGTGGATTCGTCGCCAAAGACCGCTCGAAATATCAGGTCTTTACACAAATCAACCCGATCTTCTTGTTCTTCCACTGCTTTTCATCCTTCCCGTACAAATCAACGAAACACCCCCCCGACGACCGACATTATAATCGTTCCTACCGCCGTCGTCAACACGATCGATCGACGTCGACCAAAATCGCGCCGCGAGCTCAAACTTCGCGTTTGCGCCCAATGAAAAGCCCGAGAACGCCTAGCGTAAGGGAGTAACGTCGCGCGTCTTCGATCCCAAATTCGCGCAGGTAGTTGAGGATCGTGTCGACCGACTCGAAATCGTCGACGCTCTGCGGCAAATATCGATAGGCGTCTTTATGTTTCGAGACGCAACGCCCGATCAGCGGCAGGATCTTGTGGAAGTAGAATCGGAAGATCGGGCCGAAAATCGGGAATTTCGTCGGCGAGAATTCCAGAATCGCCACGACTCCGCCCGGACGGCACACGCGAACCAACTCGGAGACGCCCTGTTTCGGATCGACCATGTTGCGAAGTCCAAACGCGATCGTCACCGCGTCGAAGCGTTCCGACGGAAAAGGAAGATTCGTTCCGTCCGCTTCGACAAATTCCACGTCGGTCAAATTCTTTTTTCGAATCTTTTTCTTCGCCAGTTCGAGCATTTCCGGAGCGAAATCGACGCCGACCGACGACGTCGACGCGCCGAGCTTGTTTTTGAACCGCTTATTCCAACGTCGACGGAATTCGACGATCACGTCCCCCGTCCCCGTCGCCACGTCGAGCGTGTCAATGCGGTTGGACACGTCCCAATGCTTGAAAAGGCGCTTGAAAACCTGCGCGACAAGAAAGCGTCGCCAACGACGCGCCAATCCAAAGGAGAGCCAGTTGTTGAGAAAGTCGTACTTCGGCGCGATTTGACCGAACATTGTACGAACGCGTTCCGGAGATTTGTCAAGCTGAGGCATAGGCTAACCGGGATGTTTTCAACAGGTGGAGGAGGCTTTAAAATGTCGACTTAACCGCGCTCCGGTAATTCCATTTCCTGAATTTCGTTGTATAATACCGAAGACGGTCGCGGTCGCGGCGACCGGACGTCGGGAATCGAAAAATTCCCGCGCTCCCAACCCCTAATTATACTCTCGTTTAGGAAAAGTTGCAAGCGACCGCGCGATTTTGATTCAAACGAAAGGAGCGTTTGTGAAGAAAATCGACGTTTACCCGCTTCCGGATCTTGCCCCGGAACTTCCAATCAACGGCGTTTCCGTCGCCGTCGACGTCTTGCGCGCGACGACGACGATCGCGACGGCGCTTGCCGCGGGCGCGGAAAAGGTCGTTCCTTTTGAAACGGTCGAAGAGACGCTCGAGGCAAAGCGCGTTTTTCTCGCGCGACGTCCGGAAGATCGGGATCGCGTCAAATTAGGGGGCGAACGCAACGCCGTTCCCATCGACGGGTTCGACTTCGGCAATTCCCCGAACCAATACGTTCCGGACGCGCTCGCGGGCAAGACCCTGCTCTTCACGACGACCAACGGAACAAGAGCGATTTTGAGCTGTCGGGGAACCGTCCTTCTCGCGGCGTTTGTCAACGCGAACGCGGTCGTCGAGCGGATTTTGCGCGAAGAAAGCGACGTCGTGTCGATCGTGTGCGCGGGAACCGACGGCCAATACACCGAAGAAGACCTTCTTCTCGCGGGGCTGCTTGTCGATCGGCTCACGCTTCGCTCGTCCGATTACGCGCTTAACGTTCAGGCGGAAGTTTCGCGCGAACAGTGGCGGCGCCAACGCTCGACGCCCCTAGTCGAACTGCTCAAAGCCAGTCGCGGCGGTCAAAATTTACGCAAAGCAAAATTGCTCCGCGACGTCGCCGACGCGGCCAAACTCGACTCGCTCGACGTCGTGCCGGAATTTCGCGTCGGCGAGATTAAATTAGACTCCGCGTTTCCAAAATAACGGCGCGAGTCTCCTGTTTTGTCAACCGATAAAAACGATATCGATCGTTGTTAACCATAGATCAAAAAGGAATCAACAAAATGCGGATGGAAGATCTTGTCGCGCTTTGCAAGCGCCGCGGCTTTCTGTTTCAATCGAGTGAAATTTACGGCGGTCTGAACGGATTCTGGGATTACGGTCCTCTGGGCGTCCTGCTCAAACGAAACGTCAAAGAAGCGTGGTGGAACGACATGATCGTCGGGCACAACGAGCTCAAACAACTGCCCGGCGCGCCGAGCGCGTTTGAAATGACCGGGCTCGACTGCGCGATCATCATGCATCCGCAAGTCTGGAAATGCTCCGGGCACTACGACCTTTTCCACGACTTCATGATCGACTGCAAAGAGTCGAAGCGCCGCTATCGATTCGACCATATCAAGGGCCGCTGGGTCTCCGGCTTGAAACACGGCGAAAACGGCGCGCCGGCTCAACAGGTTCGCGTCTTCGTCACGACCATCGACACCGAAAACGAACTCGACGCGCTCGAACAGGCCGCGTTGAAATTCTTCGGCTTGCGCAAAAAAGACGCCGCCAATCTCGCGTGGGAAGGCGACGTTCTGGGAATCGACTCCTTTGAAAACGGCGATTTCTCCGAAGTCCTCGGGCCGGACGCCAAACATGTCGGCACGTTGACCGAGCCGCGCGAATTCAACCTGATGTTCAAGACGACGGTCGGCGCGCTTGGCGGCGAAGAGGACGCCGCGTTCCTGCGTCCGGAAACCGCGCAGGGCATTTTCGTCAACTTCAAAAACGTCGTCGACAGCACGCGCGTGCGCGTTCCGTTCGGCGTCGGCCAAATCGGCAAGAGCTTCCGCAACGAAATCACGCCGCGAAACTTCACGTTCCGCAGCCGCGAATTCGAGCAGATGGAAATCGAATTCTTCTGCCATCCGTCCGAATCGGAAGCGTGGTATAAATTCTGGCGCGACCGACGCTTCCAGTGGTACGTCGACATGGGTCTTGCGGGCGAACGGCTCCGCATGCGCGAACACGACAAAGCGGAGCTTGCGCACTATTCGGTCGGAACCGCCGATATCGAATACGCGTTCCCGTTCCTGCCGGAAGGGGAATTTGGCGAGCTCGAAGGCGTCGCGCACCGCGGCGATTTCGACCTTCGCTCGCACGCCGAAGGCAAGTTGGTTCGCGAAGGCGATTCGCTCGTTTTGGAAAAGGGTCCCGACGGCGCTCCGAAATGGCGCGGGTCCGGCAAAGACATGTCCTACTTCGACGACCAGCGCAAAGAGCGGTTCGTTCCGCACGTCATCGAGCCGAGTTCCGGCGCCGACCGCGCGACGCTCGCGTTCCTGTGCGAGTCGTACAACGTCGACAAAGCCCCGACGTCCGAAGCCGGCAAAGAAGAAGAACGCACCTATTTGAAGTTGCATCCGCGTCTTGCGCCTATTAAAGCGGCCGTCTTCCCGCTCGTCAAAAAAGACGGCATGCCCGAAGTCGCCGCGGAAATCTACGGCGAACTCAAGAAGAAAATGACCGTCCAATACGACGAAAAAGGCGCCGTCGGACGCCGTTATCGCCGTCAGGACGAAATCGGCACCCCGTTCTGCGTTACCGTCGACGGCCAGACGATGCAGGACGGCACCGTCACGCTCCGCGACCGCGACTCGCTCGAACAGGTCCGCGTCAAAAAAGACGACCTTGTCGCCGAGATCGAACAGCGTATCGGCTAAAATCTCGCGTTTTCCCCGTTAAACCTCCCTTTCCTTTCCCAGGAGACCGGCGCTATGAAACGAGTACGCCCAACCGATTCCAAACAGAAGCCGCGCGCTCATATGCTCGGCGTCGGGCTGGACAACACCGACGGCGACAAGCGCCTCACGCGCGGCGAGAACTACACGCTCGTCGGAGGTTGCGAAGAGACGCACGCCGTCATGCAGGAAACCGCGATTAAAGTTAACGAAACGCTCAAAAGAAAAGGCAAGACGTTGGAAGAAACGTCGCCGGAAGAATTTCGAGACGTTCTGTTCGACGTCGTCGATAAAATTCGTCGTTGAAAAACGCCCGTAACCCCGTCCCTATTACGAAAGTGTCAAAATGCCCTCTTGGTTTGTCGAACAAGGTAATTTAACCAAAGATCAAGTTCTCGACGCGGCCAGAAAAGCCGCCGAACAAGCGCGCGAACGTATTTGCCGCGATCCCAAACGCGTCTTGCTCCTTCCTCCGGATATCACCAGAGCGCACAGCGGCGCCGGCATGATTACCGAAGAACTCTATAAAATCTTCTCGAAATCGGCGGAAGTCTACGTTATCCCGACGCTTGGGCAGCACCTGCCGCACACGCCGGAACAAAACAAGTGGATGTTCGGTTCGATTCCCGAAGAGCGAATTCTCAAGCACGACTGGCGAAACGGCTCGACGCTCATCGGCGAAGTCCCCGCCGAGTTCGTGAAGGAAGTCTCCAAAGGCAAAGCGGACTGGTCGATTCCCGTCGCGCTCAACACCCCGCTCGTCAAAGAAAAGTGGGATCTGGTGATCAACGTCGGACACGTCGTTCCGCACGAAGTGCTTGGTTTCGCCAACCACAACAAGAACTACTTCATCGGGCTGGGCGGCAAGCCGACGATCTGCGCGTCGCACATGATGGCCGCGTGTTGCGGAATCGAAAACAACCTTGGCAACCTTATCACGCCGCTGCGCAAGTGTTACAACAAGGCTGAAGAAGATTTCCTCGGGTTCCTGCCCGACTGCTTCATTGAAGTGACGATGGCGTACGACTCCGAAGGTCGACTCGGTCATACCGGAGTGTACGTCGGGGACGACGTCGACGTCTACTTAGACGCCGCGAAAGTCTCGCGCGAACAGAACATTACGATCGTGCCGCCGCTGAAAAAAGTCGTCGCGGTCATGCAGGGCGACGAGTTCTACAGCACCTGGGTCGCGAACAAGGCGATCTACCGCACGCGCATGGCGATGGCGGACGGGGGCGAGCTACTCGTTATCGCGCCGGGCCTGAAGCGGTTTGGCGAACAGGCGGACGTCGACGAGCTCATTCGGAAGTTCGGCTATTCGGGCACGGAGAACGTCATGAAGCTCTGGAAGCAAGAGCCGATTCTTCAAGATCTTACGCACGGAACCGCGCACCTGATTCACGGCTCGTCCGAAGGTCGGTTCAAAATTACCTACGCGCCGGGCCATATTTCCAAAGAAGATATGGAAAGCGTCTGTTTCGGTTACGCCGACCTCGAAGAAACGCTCAAGCGCTACAACCCGGAAACGATGAAGAACGGATTCAACGTCATGCCCGACGGCGAAGAAGTTTATTTCATCAGCACCCCGAGCGCCGGCCTGTGGTCGACCAAAGAGAAATTGGAAAATCGCGAGTTCTAACGACGCTCCGACGGCCCGGCGATTCTGTAAGAACCGCAAGCGGTAGGCGGCGAAGTCCGCCGGACGCTGCAGGCAAACAGGGCGCCGCCAAAACGCGCGATTTCTCAAATCTACGTGACGCCGTAACTCATATCCATCCGGGGATTTACATCCCCGGCTTTTGGCGTCGCCGTAACTTATGCCCATCCTGGGATTGACGTCCCCGGCCTTTGGCGTCGCCGTAACGCGCGATTCCTCAAATCTACGCGTCGGCGTAACTTATGCCCATCCTGGGATTGACGTCCCCGGCTTTTGGCGTTTCTCGAAAAATTAGCCGTTCTTTTTCATGCCGAGCGCCGCGTGATTCGTCCCTCTATCGGCTCTTTCTCATTTCGCGATAGACGATTCCGGCGAGCGCGCGCATCACCGCTTCGTATTTCGACTTGTCTTCGAAGAGCGACGTATACGCTTCCTGCGACTCCATATATCCGTCCTGCGCGGCTTCTTCAAACGCCTTGGGAAAGACGCTTTCCTCAAAAATTTGCGGATCGCTCGATTTCGCGATCTTTTTGAGTTTGACGTTCTCCAGCAGTTTGTTTCTTAACGCTTCGAGAATCACGCGATCGCCGTCGGTGAAATCGCCTTTATACTGCTCGTTGATTCTGTTAATGATCTCGTCGAGCGGGCTGTCCTTTTCGGGGGACGCGGAGCCTTTGGCTTCCGCCGGAGCGAAAACGCCCTTTTTCTGTTCAAGCGCGACGGATCCTTCAAACGTCTTTTGCAACTTGTAGTATTCCAGCCGCAATTTCCCTTCCAGGTCGACCGTCTTTCCCGGCTCCTCCGGTAGAAGCGCGAGCAAACAGCGCAAAAAGGCGCTCTCTTTGAGCAATTCTTTGTCGAACATTCGCGCGACTTGCGACACGTACCCGTGCCACTTCACAAACGAGCGGCACAGGCGCCGAAACTGGTACCGTTCGTCGTTCGTCAGTTTCTCGTAGCGGTCGGCGACGGGCTTGAGCAAACTCGTCAGGCGCCCCAACGCGGTCGCGTCCTGCCTGCCCCCTTGATAGTACTCTTTGGCGAACGCTTCGATTTCCGCGTCCGAATAGACGGCGTAGCCGCGCAGTTCCTTCTGTTTCTGATAGAGCAAGTCGGTATTAATTTCGCCTTCGAGCGTCGTTTCCTGATAGAACGGCTGAAACGCCTCTCGAATATCTTCCGCCGTATTGACGAAATCCAGGACGAACGTGTCGGTCTTGCCCGGAAAAGTCCGATTGAGACGCGAAAGAGTCTGAACCGCTTTGACGCCTTTGAGCTGTTTGTCGACGATCATCGTGTGCAGAAGCGGCTCGTCGAACCCCGTCTGATACTTCTCCGCGACGATGAGCGCGTGGAAATTCTCGTGAAATTCGCTTTTCGTCTGCGTTTCGGCAATATGGGTTCCGTCGGCGCGAACGTTAAGCCCCGATTCCGTGTATTCTTTGTCGACGTACTTGTCTTTGACGGCGCCGGAGAACGCGACGAGAACGCCGATCGCGTCGCCGTATCCCTTTTCTTCAATATACTTTTTGCATTCCAAAAAATACTTGACGGCGGCGGGCCGCGACGACGTGACGACCATCATCTTGCCGCGTCCGCCGATTTTATGGCGCGTCGTTTCCATAAACGTTTCGACGATAATCTGCGTCTTTTGCGCGATGTTGTACGGATGAAGCTCCTCAAATTTCCGAACGACTTTCGCGGCGCGGCTCGCGGGCACGTCGGGGTTCTCGTCGATCGTCTTGGCGATTTTAAAACACGTGTCGTAGGTCATATAGTTCTGAAGAACGTCCAAAATGAACTCTTCTTCAATCGCCTGCCGCATCGAGTAGATATGGAACGGGCGAAAAGAGCCGTCGTCGCATTCTTCGCCGAACATTTCGAGGGTCGTGTTTTTCGGGGTCGCGGTAAAAGCGAAGAACGAAAGGTTTTTGTGCTTGCCGTGCGAGAGCATTTCCCGAACGAGTTTGTCTTCCGGGTCGATTTCCTCCTCCGCTTTTCCTTCGATTTCCGCGTATTCTTTGAGCGCGTCTTCTGTATCGGCGAGCGCGGCTTTGAGCTTCATCGCGGAGGAGCCCGTCTGCGAAGAATGCGCTTCGTCGACGATAATCGCGTAATTGCGCCCTTTGGCGGCGTCGACCTGATCGTAAATGACGGGGAATTTTTGCAGCGTCGTCACAATAACGCGAACGCCCGCGTTGAGCGCGTCGCGCAAATGCCTGCTGGTCTTGTTCTCGCCGATCGTTTCGACGGAGCCGAGCGTATGGTCGAAACTGGAAATCGTCTCCTGCAACTGCGCGTCCAAAACGGTTCGGTCGGTGACGACGACCACGCTCGAAAAGATCGGAGCGTTGTTTTTGTCGTGCAGCGAGGCGAGTCGATACGCCGTCCACGCGATCGAGTTCGACTTGCCCGACCCCGCCGAATGCTGTATGAGATAATTATGCCCCGCGCCGCGTTTGGAGACGTCCGCGACGAGTTTTCGAACGACGTCGAGCTGATGATAGCGCGGAAAGACCAGTCGCTCGCTTTTGACGAGCTTTTCGTCGCCGTCTTTCGAGCGCTTCTTTTCGATCTTAACTTGAAGGCAGAGAAACTTTTGGAGAATATCCAGCATGCTGTCTTTTTGAAAGACTTCTTCCCAGAGATACGCGGTCGGGTACCCGTTGGGATTGGGCGGATTCCCTTTGCCTCCGTCGCGACCCGCCCCCGCGCTCCCCTGATTGAACGGAAGGAAAAACGTGTCTTTGCCGGCAAGTTTCGTCGTCATGCAGACTTCCGTATGGTCGACGGCGAAGAACCCCAAAATCCTCCGATTGAACTGAAAACAGACTTCGCGCGGATCGCGGTCGAACATCCATTGACGCTTCGCGTTATCGACGGACTGCCCGGTGTACTGGTTCTTCAATTCGAACGCGAAGACGGGGATCCCGTTCAACACGAGAACCATGTCGACGCTCTTGTTCGAGCCCTCGCTGTAAAACCATTGCCGATAACACGCGACATGGTTTTGCGCGTAGAGCGCTCCCGCCGTCTGATTGAGCGACGATTCCGGCCTGAAATAGCAGACGCGAAACGAGATTCCCCGATGCTTGAACCCGTGCCGCAGAACCGAAAGAAGCCCGTCCATATCGCAGGCGTTTTTGAACGCGTCGCAAAACTTCTTCACCGCGTTGACTTTATTGGCGTTTTCAAACCGCGCCCACTCTTTCGGCTGCGTTCTGCGAACAAAGTCGATCAGCGTGAAAATATACAGCCCGTACTTCTTGTCGTACTCGTCGTTTCCCTTGACGTATCCCCCGGCGGGAGAAAGAAAAAACGATTCGATATCCGACTCAAATCGACGTTCGTTCGTCGCGTCAATCGACATGGAAGAACCTTTCAATTTGCAAATTTCATTGAGCAACCGCCAGGCCCGCGCTCCGCAGGAGCGCCCGGCCGGACGTAACGTCCGGTTAACCGAAGCGCAAGGCGATGTTCCGCGTTAATGTCTTTTCGAATTACGATTTAGAAAAAGGGCCAGCATTAAAGAACCTCCTTCTTTCCTGTTACGTACTCGAATATCAAAGATTTCTTGTAAGACTCCAGTTCTGCGATTAGATTCGTTTTCTGTTCAACAACGGCGTCAATTCGGGCGCATTCGGAGTCGAGAAAAGCGGCTATGTCCAATTGTTCGAATAAAGGAGGAAAAGCAAAAAAACATGAGACAATTTCAGATCCGACAATACTTGGAAGCGCCGTTTGAGTGATATATTTATTCCAATCAAACACAACAAGTTGATAGTAATTAAACTTTGCTATCAAATTGTGAGAAAAGGTAAGATAGTACATTGTGTCAACTGCCCACAATTTACCATTAGCGTAAATCGGTTTACCGAGCGTTCCCTTTCTTCCAAACATAACAGTTTCACCGACGTAAAGACTTGTCGTTGTGTATTTAAACACACCTCCTGATCCAAACACTGGAACTGCTTGATCCGAACAATCTACTTCCTCTATTATTTCTTTCCCACTATTAACTGTTGCATACACCTTGAGTTGTGCGATTTTCCATCCCTCCGGAATCTCCCCAATCCATTCGATCCCGCTGTCTTTCATCGGTCGATCGGGGCGTAGTCCTTTGGTAACGGCTCGCGTGATTACCGCCTGTTTGAGCTTCTTGTATTCCTCGATAGAAGCGCGAGTCTGTTCGATCACCGCGTCAATACGGGCGCATTCTGCGTCTAGAAATGAAGCAATACGTTTTTGTTCAGAAAGCGGCGGTACAATGCTTTTTAGAGAAAGGAAAACATCAGGATATAGCCTTAATCTGGAATCAATAATTCCAGTTGAATAACGTTTAAACATTTCAGCGCAGTTGTCTGTTCGGAAAAGATAATGATAATATTTTGTTTCCACTCCCTTTCCACGAAAAACACAATATGCTGGACTAATAATCCCATCATAAGAACTTGCTGCTGTTGCTCGCTTCCACGCAAGCATAATGTTCATTACTATATCGTCTTCATGGCATATTTTATATCCATCAAGCGTTTCTGCGTGCGTTTCAAACTCTCCATCCTTGATAATAGCACTTCTTGGAGTAACACCCGTATACTCGGAAACAGATAGCAATGTATATTTACTACCGTCCTCACATCTTTCATTTACTTCTCGAAAAAGTGCTTTATTTTTTTGAATTACCCAATTAACAGGTATTTTGCCAATCCATTCAATTCCCGAATCTTTCATCGCTCTTGTCATTTTCACGCCTCCTTACGAAACAACGTTTCAAGATTGGCGGCAATGTCGGCTTCGAGTTTCCTGATCCGCGCTTCGATCTCTTCGACGGGCTCCGGCGGCTGATACTCGTAGAAATAGCGCGTCATGGGGATTTCGTAGCCGACTTTGGTTTTCTTTTGATCGATCCAGGCGTCGGGGGCGTAAGGAAGGACTTCGCGCTTGAAATACGCGTCGATATCTTCGGTCATGGGAACGTTTTCCGTGTCGCGCAGACTCGCGTCCGCAACGGGCTTTCCTTTTTTCAGGACGGGCTTGCCCTTCTCGTCGCGCTCAGGCCGCTCGACGGTTATTTTGTAGTAGCCGAACTCCCGAACGTCGAAGATTTTGCTATGGCAATAGACGCCCTCTTTGTCCCCGTAGATCGCGTCGTTTTGGAATTCGCCGTACGCCTGAACGATCAGCGTTCGGCACAGGTCGGTTATGTCGTTGCGCTTGGAGCCGATGCTTTTGCGGCGCGGCTCGAAACAATGGCCCGCGTCGATGAGCTGGACTTTTCCGGCGCGCCCGACGCTCTTGTTCTTCGAACAGATCCAAATATAGGTCGTAATCCCGGTGTTCATGAACTGGTCCGTACTGAGTTGAACGATCGCGTCGAGCCAGTCGTTTTCGAGGATATAACGCCGAATATTGCTCGGACCGCTCTCGGCGTCGCCGGAAAAGAGGGGCGATCCGTTTTGAATAATCGCCATCTTGCCGTTCGGCGCGAGTTTGGAAAGTCCGTTGAGCACAAAGAGCTGCTGTCCGTCGGAAATCTTCGGGAGGCCGGGGGCGAATCGTCCCTGTTCGCCAAGCGCCGCTTCTTTTTCGACCGCTTTCTGCTCGCGCTTCCAGTCGCTGCCAAAGGGCGGATTGCTAATGATATACTGGAACGTGAACCCTTTGAACTGATCTTCCGAAAGGGTGTCTCCAAATCGCATATTGAGCGGCTCGCCCCCGCGAATCATCATGTCGGCTTTGGCGATTGCGAAGGTGGACGGATTGAATTCCTGCCCGAAGCAGTTGACCTCGATTTCGGAATTCAGCGAGCGAATTCGCTCCTCCATGCACGAAAGCATCTGGCTCGTGCCCATCGCCATGTCGTAAACGGCGACGTTTCCGTCGTGAGCAAGGTCGGCGTCGGCCAGAAGCAGATCGGTCATCAGGTAGATAATGTCGCGGCTGGTGAAATGCGCCCCCGCCTCTTCCCCAAACGATTCGGAAAAGCGACGGACGAGGTCTTCGAAGATATACCCGCAGTCGACGGCGGCGATTTTGTCGGGCCCGAGGTACCCTTTGGGGCTGTTGAACTCTTTGACGACCAGATAGAGCGTATTGCTCTCGACCATGCGCTTGAGCGCGGCGTCGAAGTCGAATTTGGCGAGAACGTCCTGAACGTTGGACGAGAACCCCGCGAGGTAGTCGCGGAAATTGGCCTCGATGTTTTCCGGGTCGGCGAGCAGCGTTTGGAACGTGAATTTGCTGACGTTGTAGAACTGATACCCCGACGCTTTGCGAAGGAACACGTCGTTGACCGCGAGATTTTTGACCTTTTCGTATTGGTCCTGCACCGCCTTCCACGTCGGAAGAAGACAGTCGTGAAATCGCTTGATTACGGTCATCGGCAAAACGACGAGTCCGTATTCGTGCGGTTTGAACGGGCCGCGCAGAAGGTCGGCGACGTTCCAGATCATGGCGCTTTTTTCGGCGATATTGGCTCCGACGACGGCGATTTTGTCGTTGGTCATTAACGTTTCTCTCCCCGGCGCGCCGACCCGTCGACGCCCGCGAAGCGACCCTGAGAGAGAAAAACGTGTTTTCCATTCAGGCCCGGCCGCTGGTTGGCGCGACGACGTCGACGTGCGATCTCGTTTTTACGGCGTTCTGTAAATGTCGATATTTCACAGGTTTGAGAAACAATTCAGAAACGGCGCGCGCTTTGAACGCATGGCCAAAAGGTATACCTTTTGGCCACGCTCGAGAGAGCCTAATTTGTCGAAAATTTACAAAAAAATAACACTTTTTTGGACTTTTAATTGCAAAAAAGTGTTCTTAAAGTAAAATTAGTGGAGAAATATGGTTTGGGTTGCAACTGGCCAAAAGGTATAATTTTTGGCAAAAACGCGGCTTTTTTTGAGGGGACTTTTTGGCGACCAGAAAGCGAAAGAAAAGGGCAAACGCATCTTTTTTCGCGCTGTTTTTAAAAAAGAGCGCCGGGAGGCGTCGCCAGTAGCCGGGGATGAAAATCTCCGGACGGTCAGGCTTTAAGATTTCGCGTCGATTTGAGAAACCGCGCGTTCCGACGCCGCCCTTTTTCCCGCTGGGGATTATTTCTTTGCGAAAATTATCTATTGTCAAAAGCGGCTGAATATGTTATAATAGGCAAAATAGGCAATCTGCAAGATTGCTAAGTATTTTCAATTGGTCATGAACGCGCTCCTATCGACGGACCGAGGTCGCGCGATAGAGGAATCGAGAAAATGCCGCGAACTAAACGAGACGAAGATCTCTTCAATCAGTCGTCGATGTCTTTTTTGGAGCATCTTGACGAGTTGCGCGCATGTATGATCGGCGCGATACTGTGCGTGGCGATCGGGCTGATCGTGTCGATGGTTCCGCTCGGGTTCTGCCCGTCTCTGGCGACGATGGCGGTCGATTATATTCAACAGCCGCTGAAGAAGTCGCTCGAGAACTACCACATTCTCCAGTCGCAACGTCAACTCCAGCGCAAACGCGCGGAACTGCGCGAACTCGGCTACGACCCGAACATCGCTTCCATGCCGGGGAAGCTGCACATGACGGCGCGTCCTTTCTACATCTTCCCGCACGACCTCGAAACGCTTCGCAGCGCGGGCGTGGAAGCGACGGTTCCGACCTCGATACCCGAAGAAGAACGCCGCCGCCTCAACGACGTCAAGTTGGTCGACAACTTCGGCGACTACAAAAACGAAGCGACTACGCAGACGAGTTTGCGCGACGCGTCGAACCCCAACGAGCCGATCATGATCCTCCTTTGGGAAAAGATCGGCGACGATTCGCGTTCGAGAACGCGCGCGCTGTCGGTGCAGGAGTCGTTCGTCATCTTCCTGAAGACGGCGCTTTTCCTGGGGATCATTTTAGGGAGTCCCGGCGTGTTCTACTACTTCTGGCGCTTCGTCGGCGCGGGGCTGTACCCCAGCGAAAAGAAATACGTCTACCGATTCTTACCGCTGAGTATCGGGCTGTTCCTGGGCGGTTTTTGCATCGCGTTCTTCTTCGTCTTCGAATTCATGTTGTCGTTCCTGTTCCGATTCAACGCCGGCATGAACGTCGAGCCGGACACGCGAATCAGCGAGTGGCTCAACTTCGCGCTCCTCATCCCCGTGGCGTTTGGAACCGCGTTCCAACTTCCGCTGGCGATGTTCGTCCTCGAACGACTCCGAATCTTCTCGATTAAAATCTACATGGAGAAGTGGCGAATCTCGATTTTCAGCGTCGCGTGTCTGGCGATGTTGATCACGCCCCCCGACCCGTGGAGCATGTTGATTATGCTCTCGTGCCTGGTGATTCTCTACTTCGGCGGCGTCGGCTTGTGCAAGCTCTTCCCGCGAAACGACGGCGATTTCGACGATCTCGATTACTAAGCGGCGTCAAAAGCAAGAAACGACGCGGCGCGTCGAGGGAACGCCTCCCCCGACGCGCCGCGTTTTTGTTTCCCGCGAGGTTTTTCAATTGTTCAATGACGATGACAGCCGCAACCGCATCCGCACGTATGCGCGCGGGCGCCCCCGCAGTCGCTTCCGCAGGGCGTGTCCGCCGACTTCCCGCCGGGCGTCGACGGCGCGCTCATTCTCTTAACGACCTGGTCCGAACTGCACTCGGGGCAATTCGGCTTTTCCGACGCGTTGCGCGTCAATTCTTCAAAAACGGCTCCGCACTTCTCGCATTTAAATTCGTAGATAGGCATGATTTCTTCTTTTCGACAATCGTTCCGACTAACGTAAAACGCCGACGATCGCTGACGACGACGTCAACTCTCGCGCCCGCGTCAAGGCGCTCTCGACGCGAGCGCGGTTATTATAGCGCAAAAAAAGCGCCGACGCAACCCTGAGGGAGTTGGTCGGCGCTTCGATTCGGTTTCAACTTGACGCGCCGTTCGCCGGCGTCAAGCGAATCGCTGGATCAACGATATTGATGATGTTGACGGAAGAGCGGCGAGAAAGGACCATTCTTGGAGCCGTCGTTGAAGTCGAGCCACCAATAGCCGTCGTGCCACTGCATCGTGACCTTGCGCCATCCAAGCGGAACTTCCGGATAAGGATAGAACGGGCCGACGTACGGGAAAGCGCGATCTTCGTAGGCTTTCGGATAGGCGACTTGCGAATAGTTCGGATAGCTCGCATAGCTCGGCCACGCGTAGTTCGGAACGTTCGGACGACCGTCTTGAGCGACGGGAGTCGCGGCGCCCTGAGGAGCGAAGTAATCGCTGGGCGAACGAACGGCGCCGGCGGAACCGGTTGCGATCGGGGTTCCAATCGGGGTGCCGACGGGAGTTCCGTAAGCCGCGGGAGCGGCAGCGGGAGCGGCGATCGGCGCGGAGCCTTCAATCGCGGCGCCAATGGGCGCGCCGCCGACGTAGGCCGGAATCGCTTCGTCGCCGTAGACGACCGGCGAAACTTCGACGGGCTGCAGCGCCTGAACCGGACGAATCGCGGACTGCTGAACCGGACGACCGGCGTTAGGGGTGACGTTCATCGTCTCGGAGACGGAACGAACTTTCGGAATGTGGCGAACGAAATTCGCGATTTCGTCGCGATCCGCTTCAGTAGCGACGTCGCCGCGAAGACGAACGGTTCCTTCCTGATACGCCACTTCAATGTTGTATTGCGGATATTGTTGCGTCAGACGTTGAGCAATTTTATTGGCTTCTTCTTGATTGCCAGCCTGAACGCTCGGAACGCCGAGAGCAATAAGTAAACCGAAACAAATCGGTACGAACAAACGTCGCATGCCTTTTCCTCCTGCCAAGATCTGTCGTCGATCGATTGAACACACTCGTTTCGTCGGTCGCGTCGAACCAAACGGACGAACTCTATTCGCGTCTTGCGAGTCCTTTCGCGTCCTGCGAATAAGAAACGACCAACGTAAACGCCGCGCCACACTAACGCGACGATCGACGGATACGTTTGCGCGATCTCGGGTTTTCGTAATTGTTATTGTTTAATTTCGATAAATTTGTCAACGCCCCGCGTCGATCCGAACGCTTACGCTGACTCCACTCGTCGGCGACTCGCGCAACCTTGCGCCAACCCGACGATCCAAACTGACCGCAGGGAGCCGTTCGTTGAATTGTTTATCGTTGTTTTGTTTCCGATAATTCAATTCTTTTTAGTTTTTTTCGTCTTTTGCGCTAAATTTTAACATGCAGATTATCGGCTAAAAGCGTCGTATAGCTTTTAACGAATACCAACCTGTTAAAATCTAACGGTTACATGGGGCGTTTTAACGAATCCTTCGAGTTTATCGGCGTCTCGCGTCAAGAGCCTTGAGCGTTTTTACCAAAGACGTCAAACTCCGGGAAAAACGGCGCAAACCGTCGACGGCGGCGACGCTTCGACCGCGCCGCCATAAAAAAAACCGAGTTCGCTTGGAAACGACGAACTCGGCTTGAAATCGCTTTTAAGAAACGATCACTTGCTGCGGCCGCGATTGACGCGACGGCCCAGGTTGAACTTAATGACGTGGGCGATCGTGTCGTCCCAACTGGGGAGAACGCGCTCGGACGTTCGACGCTCCTCGACCGGACTGGGTTTGACCTCGTCGTAGGCGTCTTCGCGGTATTCTTCGCGCTCGCGACGCGACGCGCTTTCCCGACGCGAACGCGGCTCGCGTTCGTCTCGCGATCGGCGTTCTTCCCACGCCGGTTCGCGCTCCTCGCGCGAACGACGCTCGTCGCGGCGCCCGCGCTCTTCGCGAACTTCTGCGTCGTCGTCAAATTCCTCGACGAATTCGCGACGCGCTTTGCGACCGCGTTCCCGACGTTCTTCGCGCTCTTCGCGAGCCGGCCGATCCTCGCGCGGACGACGCTCGTCAAGCTCCGCGTCCCGATCTTCGCGCGGACGACGTTCCTCGCGTCTGGGCCGTTCTTCGCGAACGTCGACGTCGTCAAATTCCTCGACGAATTCACGACGCGCTTTGCGCCCGCGTTTGCCGCGCTCGTCGCGCGCCGGCTCTTTCTCCTCGAAAACCGGCTCGGGTTCGAAGCGCTCGACGCGCTCTTCCCGGCGTCGGGATTCGTTGCGGCGAGGTCGAGGCTCGTCGACTTCGTCGATTTCAGGAGCGCGTTCGACGGATTTGACGGACTCTTTCTCTTTTTTGTTCTTCGGTTTTGGAGCGGCCGCCTGAGGCGCCTCGGGTTTCGGTTCCGGCTTAGGCTCTTCTTTCGCGGCGGATTTGGCGGGCTTAGCCTTCTTCTCTTTGCGCGGCGCAAATCCAAGATTCTCTTCCGCGCTCGCCGTCGAGAAGAACGCCGCGACGCCCTCGTCGTCGTTGAGATCGATCGAAATCGGCTCGGCAAACGCGTCGACGACGATGCTCGCGCTCGGATCGACGACGTCGGCCGCTTCGCGCTCGGGCTCCGCGACTTCGTCTTTGGCGTCGTCGGTTTCTTGAGTTTGTTCAATTTGAATTTCGTC
>JAFZNK010000113.1 GCA_017550965.1 Thermoguttaceae bacterium | reverse complement strand
CGGCGATAAGTTCGACGTCTTTATTGTCGGCGTTATTCAATTTCCCCTGTTCGACAAGATCGACCAATCCCGGCGCGTCGTTAAGGCTCCAGACGACCCCGTCGCACCACGGCGTGTCGAGCAACATTCCGTACGGGGCTCCGTCCTTGTCCTGGAACCCGGTCGTCATGAGCGAACGCGCTTCCGCGACGGCGTATTTCGGTCTGCCGTCGTCGTCTTTTTCGTTTTTGATCGCAAGTTCTTTCGCCGACTGATAAGCCGCTTCGATCGATTTGGGCGACGTTTCCGATTTCGGAACTTGTTGCCACCAGGTCATCGGCTCGGTGTATCGGAACGACGAGACGTTTCTCGCGTCGTCCTCCGCCAATTCGTCGATTCCCTCTTTAAATTGGAATCCGAAATCTTCGTCGTTCGGAACTTTGGAAATTTTGGCGAAAGCCATCCAGTTTCCCTGTTTGACGGCGCGAACGAAGAAGTTTTTCGGAAACGCCTGACGATAGGCGTCGAAGCCTGCCCGGAACGGATTGGAGCCAAACGGAACGCTGACGACGCCGGACGCGTGTTTCGACGTCGTCAGACTCACGCTTTGTCCGTCTTTGGAAAGCTCCCAGTCGAGCGGCAAAATATGAAATTCCGCTTCCGGTTTCTCTTTGGTCAGCGCAAAATCAAAAACGATATACAGTTCGTTCGTTTCGCCGTTGCAAGCGATTCGATAAAACGCGGGGAAGTTGGGATCGATTGCGATTCCGAAGGCGGAAGAGTATTCGCCGCGATCGTTTCTCGCCGCGACGACTCCGAACGGATAGTGGGAACCGCGCCCCGCGCCCACTTCGGCCAGCGTTCGCGTCGCGGAATACTCCCTGACGTCTATTTCGCGGAATCTTCGCGGATCGTCGAACCAGACCCACGTCGCGTCTTTCAGTTTTTTCGGGAAGCTGATCGAATAGACAAGCGACAGGGCGCGGTCTTCTTGCGATTTGCTTTTGACGCGAACGACGTCTTTGAACGCTCGGTTGGCGCCGCCGCCGGATTGAAGAGGTTGGCGAGTCGACGATATGGAAAGACCGAAGGCGTCGACGGGGGTTTCTGATTTGGAGACTCCTTCCAACGCGCAAAACGCGCCGTCTTTAGCGACGTCGCGAAGGTAGATCGTCGTTTTTTTGCGTTGTTCGTTCTTATCGAGTTTGACGGGAACGCCGTCGAAGAAGGAGACTTTCTGAGAGAATTCAAATTGCCGCAGTTCAAAATCTTTGAACGACGCCTTGCCGGAATGACCGCGAAGCAGACCGTAAACCGAGACGTATTTAATCGGTTTTTCGGGGAAGATTGTCACTTCGCCCTGAGTCCAGTCGGAATCGCCGACGGGAAAGTTGTAAACGGAGCCCCAAAGGTTCGTTCCGTCCGTATAGTTGACGTCGACGTAGAGCGAGTAGTCGGATCCGACGTTGCCGCCGACGTTTTCCGCACGACTCCGGCATATCGCGATCACGGGCGTCGCTACTTTCTGGTCGAGTTGATACGCGTAACGAACGCCGTATCCTCCTTCAGGCGCGTCGCCGGCGTCGAGGACGTAGGCGCCGTCGTTTTCGACGTATCCCCTTTCATAAGGGTAAACGCCGATCGGTTCAAGCAGACGAGTCGCCGAGACGTCGTCCAGACGGATCATTTCGCGAGTCGAAACGACGTCGGCGGCAAACGTGGACTTCGCGAAGGACAAAGCAATTAGCGTTAATAGAAACAGTGGGCGACAGGCGCGCATAGTCGGTTCCTCAGGTTGAAGTGATAAAAGTCGGGGAAGTTCAACGTTTTTCCGAACGGCAAAGCGTTTGAAGAGACATTATAAACACAACGACGAGCCAATTCAACTTGAGACGAAACCGACGCCTCGTGCGAACCCCCGAAGAACCGTTTTCTGGCGGTTTGCCGCGCGAGAACGCATGATTCCGGAATTTGCGACGCCAGAACGCAATCGCTCAAACAACGCGCAGAATCAAAACCGTAGAAAACCGCCGTCGCGTTAAGAACGCCGAGCCCGCGCTCGAAGAGCTTCCTGTCGGATGTAACGCCCGATTAAACCTAAACTTTGAGACGTCGCAACGCGGTTGATTTAATCTATTGAACAAACCTGCAAACTTGCGACGATTTGAAGACTGACGTCGTCGCGAATCGAAAAACGTCAAAAAGTCCTCTTTATACAAACAAAAAAATTGTCAAAACCTATACTTTTTGGCGATTTGCAACTTAAACGGTTAATCTTCTCCAATTCTACATACTAATGACCTTTTGGCAAGAAAAGCCTCTTTTTTTGATTAAAAAACAACACTTTTTTCGAGAAAAACAACAGCGTTTTTCCTTGCCAAAAGGTATACATTTTAGCGACGTTTTTCGGGTTGTAATAACGCGTAGACGCCGCTGTTAGTGGCATCATGAGCTTGCTCGAGTCCGTCGTCAGCATCAAAAGAGAGCTATTGCTCGAAGCGGAGAAACGTTATGTTTTTTGTTCTTAACGCGCATAAAATCGCTTGCCATTTTCGACAGCGTTTGTTTGCCGATAGAGAAACTCAATCAAAAAGCGGACGCGTTAAGCGTGTCTCTAAAAGAAACCTTGCGCCCAAGCGCTCCCTTTTGCGATTGGAAAATCTCGAAGAACGTTCTCTTTTAAGCGCCGTTTCTCCTTTTGTCGGCGTTCTTCCCGAACAAAACGTTGCCCCTGTTATTGAATCGACGTTTGCCAGCATTGATTCTTCCATTCCAGACGTTTCGTCGGCTATTCCCGAAGGATACACGCTAGTCGTTACCACGTTCGAGGACGTCGTCGACGACTCCGACGGCGAACTTTCCCTTCGCGAAGCGATCGCCGAAGCTTGGTACAACGATACGATTGTATTCGCAAAACCTGGAACAATTAAACTTTCTGGGTCTCAATTGACAATTGACAATACGATTACCATTGATGCGACTTCCGTTTGGGACGCTGAGAATGATGTTCCTGGAATTACAATCGACGGGGACGCTAAGTCATGCGTGTTGTTAGTCACGAACGGCGCTCATTTATCACTGAAGGGTGTAAAGATTATCAACGGTAAAGGTGTAAATGGAGGCGGAGTGTCTGTGAGTGGGAATGCCGTTGGCTCGGCGACAATTTCAAACTGTGTTATTTCTGAAAATACCTCATCTTGTGGCGGTGGGATTTATGCCGAGGGAAATGTTTCTATTACGGATTGCGATATTTCTTGCAATTCTGCTATAAATGGTGGCGGGGTTTATATTGGCGGAGTTGTGACGATTACAAATAGTACAATCTCTGGAAATACTGCAGTTCAATCTTATGGTGATAACGGCCATTATTGTGGCAATGGAGAGGGTGGCGGTTGTTTTGTTACGAGTATCGGAACATTAACAATTGATAACTGCTTAATTACCAACAATAAGGCTGATACAGGAGGAGGGGTGTTTGGCCGCTATGTGGTAAATATCAAGAACTGCAATATATCTGGTAACACAGCTTCTTATGGTGGCGGAGTTTATGGTATAGGCGATATACATGGGGGTAAAAGAGCTGAAATAACGATTACGAACTGCTCGATATCAGACAATACCGCTAATAATGGCGGGGGAATTTATGGTTTTAATTTCAAAAAACTAACTATTACAAACAGTGTTATATCTGATAATACAGCCTCCAGCTATGGCGGTATTTGTGTCGATTCTTATGGACTTTCCCAGGCAGGTGCGTCGAAACTTCCGAATGTGTTGATTACAAACAGTACGATTGCAGGAAACGCCGCCACCTACAACATCTCCTCTTCTTGCGGAGGAATCGAAGTGAGATATGGCGCTCTGATAAAACTGTATAACACAATTATAGCCTATAACAGTGGAAGCGATCTGAAAGGAGTAACTTTTAGCGGCGGGAACGTGTTAACGACGGATGTCTCAAGGATGGAAGGCGAGGATATTTTCGAATACAATCCAAATCTTCCGTTGTTTGTCGACGCGAGGAATCGGGATTACCGTCTGTCGAAACATTCGCAGGCGATTAATTGCGGAAACAACTCCTACGCGGTCGCCGCAGGTCTGGACGAGACTTCGACAGACATAATAGGCGAGCCGCGTTTTATAGGAGACTCAATCGATATTGGCGCGTACGAATACGTCGTTTATCCTCCGGCCGCTCCAACAGATTTGGAGTTTGGCGTTTTTGACGCGTCAACGCGCTCTGTTCCCGTTTTCTGGAAGGACAATTCTTCCGACGAACTGGAGTTTGTCGTTCAATATTCCGACGATGACGCGAACTGGAAAACTCTTTATGTCGCCGCCGATACGACGACCGCGACGTTGAGCGATCTTGAACTTGGCAAAAGGTATACGGTTCGCGTCTGCGCAAGGAACGAGATTGGAGATTCGGCGTATATTTCGAGAGTCTACACGACGCCAAACGTTCCGAACGCGCCCTCCGATTTGACTATAGGCAGTTTTAACCCGTCGACTCGTTCCGTTTCAGTCACGTGGGAGGATAATTCTTCCGACGAAACGGGATTTCTCGTTCAGTATTCAATTGACGACGAGAATTGGACAACCGTTTCTGTCGCCGCCAATAAAACGATCGCAAAACTGAGCGATCTTAAAATTGGCGCGGCATATACGGTTCGCGTGGCGGCGAGAAACGATATTGGCGATTCGCCGTTCGTTTCCGACATATTTACGACCCCCAACGTTCCAAAAGCGCCGTCCAATTTAACGATCGGTTCCTTCAATATGGCGACGCGTTCTGTTTCCGTCTACTGGAAAGACAATTCTTCCGACGAAACAGGTTTTATCGTTCAATATTCAATCGACGGCGCAAATTGGAAATCCGTCGTAACCATGGCCAATAAGAAGTCAGCGACGTTGAGCGATTTAGAGTTTGGCGCGACGTATACGGTTCGCGTGGCGGCGACGAATAAAATCGGCAATTCTTCGTTTGTTTCGGACGTTTTCACGACTCCCGTTCCGTCCGCCGACGTCCGCGTTTCAAACGTCGAAACTCTTTCTAATTCCGCAATCGTCGTTGGGGGAGCGTTGAGCGTCGACGGGATCGTCGTAACAAACGAGGGCGACGTCGCGTCGGAGGCGGTTTCTCTGAGTTTTTACGCGACTGTTTCCGGAACGATCGACGAAGAATCAATTTTGATGAAAACGCTTGCTTGCGGCAAGTTAGAGCAGGGCTCCGCCGTCGTTGTTTCGTCCGGGGCGCTTTCGACAACCGACTTGATTTCAGGACAAACGTATCATGTCGTATGGCGCGTCGATTGTTCAAACGACGTGAACGCGGAGAATAAGTTGGGAAGCGCGTCTGAGCGCGTAACCGTGTATCGTGAATCGGACGACGTCGACGTCGTTTCGTTCGATCGCGAGTCGTATTCGACGCGTCAGGGAGACGCGTTCTGGCTTGAGACGTGGCTGAGTTCGGCGGCGCCCGGACCGCAAACGTATTCGTTCTGGTTTGATTTTGGCGACGGGAGTTTTGTCGAGCGCGCGAATCGAGGCGTCGTTTCGTCGACCGAGTTTTCCAATATGCCGGGCGAACGCGCGATTTCCGTCAAGGTCGTCAATCTTGCGACGAAAAGCGTCGTCGCGACGGGATCAAGACCTTTCGCCGTCTTCGGCGCGACGCCGTCGTTTTATGTTGCGGCGGAGTCGGCGTTTGACGGCGACGCGGTGATTTTAGACGTCGAAGCGATTTTTCCCGTTCCTGCCTCCGTGAGTCGATGGAGTTTTGATTGGGGAGACGGCGAGAAATCGGAATTCGATCGGCTTGGTCTGTCGTTATGCGTTTCGCATTGTTACGCCGCTAATCATAAGGAGCGAAGTATTACGCTCGACGTAGAATTAGAGGGCGGGGAAACGTATAGCGTCAGTTTTGACACGAGATTATTGCGATAATCGACGTTAAAACGCGTCGGCGTTGCAATTGGCGGCGCGTAGCGACCAACGGGAGCGGGCGTCCAGTTTCGCGCGGTAGCGCGAACCGGGAGTCCGCCGTCGGACTCCGACTACTTCGCTTTTAAATTCCAGTAGACGATATATCTGTTCCTGTTGAGTTCGAAAAACGGACGCAGGGTGAACGAACTGCCGTCCGACGTCGCGTTGGAACCGAGCCGGAATTCGAGTCGATTTTGATCGATCGGCTCGATATAATTTCCGGGTCGATCGACGTCGAGCGTCAGTTCCGGAACGTCGATTCCTTTGAAACCGCCGAGTTTGTTGTTGTTCGTCGTATAGCGTTCCGCGTCGTCGACTTCGTCGAGAACGGCGGCGAGAAGGATCGGACCGTATTTAAACGCGATCGCGCCTTCGCGCGATCGATAGACGTTAAGTTCCATTGGCGTTTCGATTTCCAGAACGTCTCCTTCCTGCCAAAGACGTCGAATTTCGACGTAACCTTCCTCCGTTTGGATTGAGTTGAAGAGTTCGCCGTTGATTTTGACGACCATTTCGCTTGCAAGCCATTGGGGCGCGCGAATTCTAATTGCGCAATTCGCTTCTCCGCTCGTTATCGTTACCTTACTTGAACTTTCGTAAGGAAAACGCGTTTCCTGTTTCAACAAAAGCCCCGTTTCCGCCCAACGCGCCGTCGACGGGACGAACAAATTGACGTAAAGCGCGTCGCCGTCTTTGTAATAGATCGATTTGTCCAGTCGCGCGGGGGACTCCATGCCGCTCAAACAGCAGCACCAGAAGCTGTCGTCGCGCGTGGAAAAGAACCGATACGACCCCGGAATGAACGACGTAAAATAAGTCTTCCCATACCCTTCCGAATTGTCCTGGTCTTGCGACGGGTAGATCAAATTGAAAAGCGATTCTTCCAGATAGTCGGCGTATTGCGAACAACGTTTCCATGAGAAAAGCGTTTCCGTTAATTTCATCATGTTGTAATTGCAACACGTTTCCGTATTGGACGACGCGAGCGGTTCTTTGTCGATCGCGGGATAATGCTCCGCCAGGCCCATCCCGGAATTAGCGTACATTCGATTCTCACGACAAGTCTTCCAGAAGAATTCCGCCGCGCGACGGTATTTCTCGTCTCCGGTAAATTCGTAGAACGTCGCCGCGTTTTGAATCTCGGGGATCTGCTCGTTGACGTGCCGTCCCGTCAAATTGTCGCGGCCTTCCGAGAGCGGGTCGAGCAAATCGTCGCGCAGAAAGCGTTTCGCCAATTCAAGATAATTAGAATCGTTGGTGATCTCATAGAGCCAAAGAGACGTTTCGGAAACGGCGCCGTGTTCGCAGGTCAGCATGCGTTGCGTTTGCGCGTGATTGAATTTGTCCGTTTGAGTTTTCGCCCAGTCGCCGAACCCGCGAGCGAGTTCGAGCGCGCGCGAATCACCGAACGTTTGGTAGACTTCGACAAGCCCTTTGTAGACTTTTTGAACCCCGTACCAACAGTCCCATATGCCGCCAAGTTGGTACGAATTGACCTGGAACGCGTCGGGGCGGTCGAAAATATTCGCGACGACCGCGTCTTCGCTGATTCCGCCAATAAAACCGCTTGGACGTTGAGTTTGCGCCAGTTCGTCGACCGCATGGCGTATTTTGATCGCGTACGTCTCGTCGCCGGTCTTACGATACATGAGGCAGGCTGCGGAAAGCCAGTGCCCAATTCCAAAACCGCAGGAGTCCCACGATTCCCAACCTCCGTAGCGTTTCGCTTCTTCCGGCAAACCGGCGGCAAGTCGATGTCCGGCGCACAAACGATCGATATCCAATTGAAGCAAGTTGCGCGCGTTGTCGTCCTGCGCTTTTTTAAACGGACCGTCGAGCAACGAGACGTTTTCGTCCTCTAAAAACGAGCCGCTTTTGATCGCGCGGGGCGAGAAAACAAACGGTTTCGCCAAAAGAGTTCCGTCGACGCTTTCGACCGAAAGTCGAACCGTCGACTTGCCCGGTTCGACGTCTTCGACGCGCAAATCGAACGTCTTGTCGACGCGTTCGCCGTTTCCGACGCTGATTTTCTGGCGAACGAGTTCGCGCGCCGGCGTTCCGGATGAGTCGCCAAGACTTGCGACGAGCTCCGCTTCGAGCGACGCCTCGCCGCGCGGCGCGACGACGAATCGCGCGAAGATTCGTTTCGCGTCGTTCCATTGACAGCGTCCGACTGTTCGAATCGCGACGTCGGGGCGTTCCGAGTCGGAAACGACGTCGACGATCGCGCGCGCTTTCAAATTGTCGACGCCGATTTGTCCTTCAATTTCGTAACGATCGGTTGCGTAAATCGGCGAAAAAACGTTTGAATTCCAGACGACCGCGCTCCTGATCTTGTTTCCGTCCGCGTCGACGACGATCGTCGTTTCCGGCAATTGCGGAACGTCGCCGATCGCGACGGTCGTCTCGATCGGTTCGACGGCGACGTATCCTCCGGTCGACGCGGCGTCCCGCAGGATTTCCTCAGGCGTCAACGCGCGGTCGTAAAGGACGAAATCGTCGAGCGTTCCGCGCAAATTGCCGTCGTGGGCGTATTGACTTTTGCCAAGATAGTTCGCGTCGTCGACGCCGAGCGTCTTGCCGACGTCCAACGTCGCGCCCAATCGCTTCGCGACTAAACGACCGTTGAGATACAGTTCAAGCGTCTCGCCGCGTTTGACCGCCGCGATCCGCGTCCATTCGTTCAAATTGATTTGCGTCGGAACGGAAATTTTTTGTTCCCCCGGCGTGCTGTCGTCGGTGATCGCAAATTGCATATTGCCGGACCCGTCGGAAGTCGTCGGGGTCATGTAAAAATTGAATCTTTCGTTGAGACCGAAATCGAAAACGCGTTCGTAAGAAACGTAATTCGAAAGGTTGAGCCAAACGGCGATTGTAACGTCCGACGCGTTCGACAAGATTCCGTCGGGCAATCGAACGTATCCGTCCGACGCCGTTTCATTAAGAACCAGACCGCTTCCCGTTTTGCCGCGCCCGACGCGCGCGCCGTCCCCGAAGAGTTTCGCGTCTCGTCCGTAGCCCGACGCGTCGCTGACGATTCCGTCGGAAACGTTTTCAAAATCGTAAGCTACAATAGGGCGCGAATCGTCGTTTTGGTCGTATTGTCCGAACGCGCTGGTCGCGAGAAGGGATGTCGATATCAACGCCGTCGTCGCCAGTAAAGCCGTCAATTTTTTCATGTCGCGTTTCCTTTGATAATAATTGCGTCGGGTGAATTGGGGGGGAAAGAATATCGCTTCCTGACATTGTACCCGACCGGGCGATGTCGGGCAAGATTTCTAAGAGGGAACGTGTGTTTTTTACGGCGCCGACGACAAAAAACGAGGCAAAACGCGCTGAAACGTTTTGCCTCGTTCTATTGGAACGCGCGCTCATTGGGACGCGCGTCTCTGCGAAAGACTATCGATCAACTCACTTCGTGCGTTGCGACGGGGTCTTGGAAACTCTCTTGCTCATGAGCCAGTACAGGAACGGCGAGCAGATGAAGACCGAGCTGTACGTACCGACGATCACGCCGACGACCATTGCGAACGCGAAGGTGTGAATTCCGGCGCCGCCGAAGATATACAGGACGAGCGCGGAGAACAAGGTCGTGATCGACGTCAAGAGCGTACGGCTTAAGCATTGGTTGATCGACTTGTTGATAATGGCGAGCGTCAACGCTTCGGACTTGCCGCGAACTTCGCGCATACGGTCGAACAAAACGATCGTGTCGTTCAACGAATAACCGATCAGAGTGAGGAACGCCGCGACGGTCGCAAGACCGATCTTGAATTGCGTGATTCCCAGGAACGCCAACGCTCCGGCGACAAAGTAGCTGATTCCGATAAGGCCGAGCGTAATGAGAACGTCGTGAATCAAACCGACGACGGCGGACAGACCGAACACCGCGCGTTTGAATCGGAGCCAGAGGTAGCCGATGATGCAGATCAAGCTGCCCAAAATCGCCAGAATACCTTGCGTGCGCGCGTAGCTCGCGACGGCGGAACCGACGGTGTTGGACGCTTCAAACGCAATTTGGCTGTTCGCTTTCGCTTGCGCGTCGGCGGCAAGAGCGGAAATCGCCTCGACGTCGTTGGAGTCAAAGACGACGTTCCAGTCGGTCGCGGCTTCGTCGGAACCCTCTTCGTAACCTTCGCGCGTGACGTCGAAGGTCAATTCGGAACCGTCCGGAAGAACTTCGCTAAAGTAGCTCTCGACGACTTCGCGCGCAAGCGCCGGTTTGACGTTGACGGCGACGGTCGTTTGAGTATGCGTCGCGTCGGAGCCGACGGTCGAGACTTCCGTCGGTTCGCCGACCGTATAGTCCATCGAATAGGTGCGGAGTTTTCCTGCGAATTTTTCTTTAAGCAGGTCTTCGACTTTCGTCTGGAAATCGTTCGCCTTCTGGTCTGGCGGGCAAGACGCGCTGATCGTATAGCACGTGTTGTCCGCGACGGCGTTGCCTTCCTGATCCTGACCAAGAGACAGCGAGCTGACGGCGAGGTCGGGAAGATCGGATTTCAAGCTGTTGCGCAGGTCGCCAATTTCAATCGGTTCGTTGAAGACCATCTGGATTTCAACGCCGCCGACGAAGTCGACGTCAAAGACTCCCTTGCCGCGCGCGAAGACGGCGACAAGACCGACGACGATAAGGACTGCGGAGACCCAGATCGTTTTCTTAACGAGTTTGAAGTAATCCCAATCGGGGCGGCCGAATTGCTTCATGCCGGGAATGAGCGGCGAGACGCATTTTTTGCCGACAAGGCCGATTCTTTCCGCCGTGACGAAGATCGTACGACAGACGTAGCACGCGGTGAACATGCTGAACAAGACGCCGAGGAACAAGGTGACGGCGAAGCTCTTGATCTGTTCGGAACCGACGAGGTAAAGAATCCACGCGGTGAGCATCGTCGTGATGTTCGAGTCGAAAATCGCGGAGAACGCGCGTTCGTAACCGTTGCGAATCGCCATACGGACCGTCGCGCCGCCGCCGAGTTCTTCACGAATACGTTCGAAAATAAGAACGTTCGCGTCGACCGCCATACCGACGGTAAGAACGAGACCCGCAAGACCGGGCAACGTGAACGCGGCGTGCATGCCGATCATCGCCATCATGATCAGGAAGAGGTTCATAACGACGGCGAACGTGGCGACGAAACCGCCGAATCCGTAGTAAATCATCATGAAGATGAGGACGATGATTCCGGACCATACGACGGCGTTCTTACCTTTGCGGATCGTGTCGGCTCCAAGCGTGGGACCGGTGATCTGTTTCGTAACGGGCTTGTCGGACAATTTCGCGGGAAGAACGCCGGCGTGCATGACGGCGATCAGGTCGCGAACTTCGCCCTGGATGCGCGTGCGCGCGTCGGCGGAGAGGTCGTTGCCGAACGTGATGGAGCCGCGGTCGCTAATGGTGCTCTTGATGTTAGGAGCGGAGAAGAGGCGATTGTTAAAGACGACGCCCAACTGACGACCCTGGTCGCGGCCGGGATTGGCCTTGTAGCGGTCGGTCAGGTTTTGCATATGGCGGGAGCCTTCGGCGGTCATCGTGAAGAGGACTTCCGGCTCGCCCATGTTGCCGACGCTTTCCTGAACGAAATCGATGTGATTGCCGTTGACTTCGAAAGAGTCGACGAGTTCGAGAACGAGAACGTCGTAACGCGGAGCGCTCGCCGCCTCGTCTTCGCGAGGTTGGTAAGTCGTGTTGCGATAAACGACGCCTTGACGAATGCAGTCTTCCTGCGTCGGGTCGACGGGCAGCCACGTGTATCCGGTGACGATTCCTTCGCCAAGTTGTTCGGGAAGGACGTCCGACTTAATATCGACGCGTTCGGCTTTGGTCGCAAGCGCGATCGCCGCTTTTTCGTCTTCGTCGGTGGACGTTTGATTCGCGAGAATACGGAACTTCAATTGGCCCGTGTCGTTGATGACGCGTTCAAGACGGGCGACTTCGGCGGGGTCGGCTTCCGGAATCGTGATTTTGATTTCGGTGTTGGCGCCAAGTTCCTGAATCGAGATTTCACGAACGCCGGCAGGGTTGATACGCTTCATGATCGCGTTTTTCAACTGGCTCATGTCTTCGTTCGTAACCGTGTCGTGACCGGAGTTTTCGACGGGCTGAACTTCGTAGACGAGAATCGAACCGCCGCGCAAGTCGACGCCAAGATTGACCCGATGCTGTTTGAGACCGACGATCGTGGAGATTACCGCGGCGACGAAGCAAATGAAGATGATAGCGTAGTTGGCGCTATATTCCGGAGTGTGGAATCGTTTGCTAAGGTAACGCCCGAACAGCCAGCCGACGACGAGCAGAACGACCAGGCCGATCACCGTGATATATCCGGTCGCGTTCGCTTCTTTGTCGGAAGCGTCGATCGGCTTGACGGAGACGGGAGTCGCTTCGGGGACGACCGCGGAATCAGGAGCTTCTTCAACGGTCGGTTCCACGGCGGTCGCTTCGCCGCTCGCTTGTTCTTCGGCGGCGGGCGCGTCGGTTGGTTCGTCTTGTGCAAAAACGGACGTCGACATGAAGCCGAGTCCAAGAGCGGCAATCGCAACCAGGCTTAGAACGGTAGGTCTCAACGATAGTTTATCAGTCATTTGAATCAAAAACTCTAATGAGTAACTTCTAGTTTTCCCGACGCTCTTCCAGAGGACCGAATCTCGCGCGAAGGAGCGTGGAAACGGAAAAACTGCGTCTGTCGGGGGAAAAACGACGTCGTTCTCGACAAGGAGAACGCGTCTTTCAAATCATAATGTTAACGGCGTCTCAGCGCGCGGCGCTAAAACGCGCTTCAACAAGTCCAAAAACTCAAAGCGTCCGTATCGCTTTATTTGGTTTTGGCCTTGTCTTTTTCTTTTTCCTTGGCGGCTTTTTTCGCCGTGTCTTTGTCGTATACGTAGTAGATCGAAGAGATGGCGAAATGAATCTTCACGCTGTCGTCAACGCGCAGAACGACCTCGTTCTCTTCGCGATCGATCGAGTAAACCGTGCCGATCACGCCGCCCATGGTCAGGACTTTGTCGTTGACTTTGAGCGAGTCGAGCATCTTGTTCGTCTGCTTGTCGCGCGATTTCGTCGGCAAGACGAATAGGAGATACATCGCGACGAGGAACACGAAGATCATCATCACGAACCCGAACGGTCCGCTGCCTGCCGGAGCAACGGGCGCCTCTTCTGCGAACAGCGGGGCTAAAAACGCGAACGTAAGCGCGACTTTCATAGGGCGAAGCCTCGATCTAAACGGTGATAAGGAGCTTGTCGATTCGGTCGAACGAACCAGATCAAACAATACTCGACTGTCAATCTATTATGATAAACGCAGTCGACAAGATCGACAAGGGCGCTACTGCGCAAATATTGCTAAAAATCGCAAATTTTCTTTCCTTTCGTGATTTTTAACGTTCGATTAGTCGGCGCGCGTAAACGAAAACGGACGCCCGATCTCCAGGCGTCCGTTGGAAAAAAGTCGTAAGAGGCGCAGGTCGATTTATCCCGCCAGTCTATGGCGTCGCGCGAAGTCGGCGACTGCGGCGCGTTCGTTTCTCCGGAAGGTCATACGTCGCGCGTCTTCGTTACTCTCGCGATAGAAGCCCTTGACGGCCCAAACGGTCTGGTAGCCCAAACTGCGCAGGAACAACTGCGCCTGCACGTTCTTCTCGCGCACGAAACAGGAAATTTCCACGCGTTCCGCGTCAAGTTTGTCGGCGAGAACGCCGAGCATAAACGAACCGACGCCTTTGCGGCGCTTCCGTTCGTCGACGGCGAAGCTGAGCAGTCGATAGAAACCGTTTCTGACCTCGTAGAACAAATACCCGACGATCGCGTCGCCTTGTTCGACGACGATTCCTTCGCACTCGGACGCTTTAAGGCAATACTCGAATTCGTCGCGCGACCAGGGGTATTCAAACGCCTGGCTTTCGATTCTCATGACGTCGTTCAGGTCGTTTTTGGAAACGACTCGATACTTCAATTGACTCGAATCGACGACGCGCGGAGCCGCGAAAACTCTAAAATCGATCGTTGGACGCAGGGCGTTGATATGCACGAAACACTCCTTCCGGCGCGTTGGGATCAGAAGAACGATCCCGCCTTCATTTTCGGGAACCCGGAGCCCATCTCCGTGGGTTGTTTCTTGGGTTTGTAGTAATCGTCCGTCTTTCGGCGGAGAATGGGGCCGGGGACGACGGCAGGTTGGGCGACCTGAACGTTCGCGGTCGTTGGCGCGACTTCTTTTTCAGGCTCTTGCGCGGGCTCGGTCGTCGACTTTTGCGGAACGCTCGCGCTTGTTTGCGCGACGTTGGCGTCAGGGCTGGAGATTGCGGAAATCCACTTGACGTCGGAATCTTTATCCTTTTGGGAAGACGTCGTCGCGGCGGCGTTTTGGACGAATCGCGTCGTGTTGGTTCGGTCTTGTTTCGACTCGAGAGGCGAAACGTTGGAGACGAGTTGGTCGGTTGCGTTCTCGCGAGAAAGAACGACGACCTCTCCAAAACCAAGCGACTGAGTCGCCGAGGTCGGCTGCGCCTGAGGAACGGGCGTTTCGATCGGCTGCGCCGTTTCTTCAGGAAGAACCAGTTCGGGAACCGCTTCCGATTCCGCCTGCGCGGAAGTCGACTGAACGCGAGTCGTTTGGGAAGCGGGAATTGGTCCGACGGCGAGCGTCGATTCGGTCGACGTCGGTTCGACTCCGCCTTCTTTTTCCTGTTTACGCTGCTTGGCGGCGTATTGAGCTTCGAGGGAACGAGCGCGTTGCGCGATTTCCGATTTTGACGTCAGCAGCGCGGCGGCGTTGGTTTGTTCGATCGCGTCGTCGAGATCCCCCGCGCGTTCGGACAGAACGCCCATCTTATAGAACGCGCGATAGTCGTTGGGAGCCATTTCCGCGATTTCCTTCAGCGCGTCGTAAGCGTCGTCGTCGCGTTCCTGCGCTTCGAGAAGATAAGCGATTTCCAATCTCGGTTCGATGGAGTCCGGGTTGCGATCCCGCCACTCTTCGAGCGTCTGCATCGCGCCGGCGGAATCGCCGCGAGCCGTCGCCGAAGTGGCGATTCCGCGATAACAGCAGACGATCGTTTCCGGCGCGGGGTTCATTTGCAACGCGGTCCAGTACGCGTCTTCGGCTTTGGTAAGCAAGTTCAAGTCGCCCGTCTCGTTGGCTTTGCGTTGAAACGCCGAGCCGAGATTGTAGTACGTTTCCGCAGATTCCGGGTTTTCTTCGAGCGAATCTTGAAAGCGCGCGATCGCGTTGTCGTAATCCCCCGCCGTGAAGTATTCGACCCCTTGAGCGTTGTTCGACGCGGCGGTCGCGTTGGAGGAAACGCATCCGGACGCGCACGACAGCCCGACAAGACAAAGCGCCAGCGCCGCCGCTAACGCAAGTCGCGACGCGCGCGCGTCGGACAGGCGTTCGTCGAACGCTTGACGATTTGGCGAATTTAGGACAAACATAGTTCTACCGACTCATGACGAACCGACGCGTTCGCTTCGATAAGCTGACGCGTTCATTATGGTTAGGACGCGGATTGACGCGTCGTTTTCGGATTTTCAATCTCATTCCGTTGATAATTTCGCGCGGAAAATCAGTCTTGATAGAAATCAAGGCGGTTAAGAATACGCAATTTTTCTATTTGGCGCAAGACTAGATTTCCTTTGTCGGAAAACGTCGCGCTTATCGCGAAGTTTACGTTCCTTTTCTGTGAAATGGGATTTTTGGGGGTCGCGCGCTTTCTTTTGGTTAGCGTTCGTGATAGAATTGCGGAGAGCGACGTAATCGTCGCGACGACTGTAGATTTTGCGTAGACCCGAAAGGCATGACCGATGCGCCGAATATTATTGGCTGTTGCCCTTATTTCAACGACTTTATACTCAACTTTTGGATATTGCGACACGGAAACGATTTCTCTGGACGGCGTCTGGTCGATACGTCAGGACGCCGAAAACGTCGGAAAGGACTCCGGATGGTTCAACGCGCCCCTTGCCG
>JAFZNK010000112.1 GCA_017550965.1 Thermoguttaceae bacterium | reverse complement strand
TCTACGCTCAAAATCAGGCGCAAGCGCCCGCGACGGGGCTCGTCGCGCAGGGAATCTCCGAATCGTCCCTGCCCGTCGACGCGCAAGAGGCGCGGCGTCAACAGGCGCAATATCGGCAAACGCAATATCAACAGGCGCAATATCAACAGGCGCAGGTTCAGGGCGCGGTCAATCAAAGCCCGGTCTATCCGGGCGTCGCCCCCATAAACGCCGCGCCGACGACGGCCGCGTCGCCGTCCTATTCGGCTCAAAGCTGGAACGCGCCCGCCTCGCCGACGGCGCCGTACCAGCCGTCGCAATATCCGGCCAGTCAACAGACGCTCTCGCCCGCTCCCGTCGCGACGCCGACGCAAAGCATAAACTCGGGCGCTTCCGCGCTGCAACCGCCGGTCGCCAATCCGGGCGCGACGTTTGACGATCCGGCGCCGACGCTCGCCGCGCCGACCCTCGATCCGCCGACCGAAGCGCCGACTCTGGATTTTCCCGACGTCGTTTACTAACCGGCGCAGCGCGACAAACTTCGTGTCGAATCCCCGATCGTCCCCGACGCTCGGGGATTTTTTTATGTCGCGACGTCGCGTCAAAGCGAAAAAAAGACGCGCCGCAAAAAAAGTCAAAAAGGAACGCCCCGATAGTTGAAAAACGCGCCCAACGTTATTATAATGGGGGAGGTCGAGCGTTCAGGCGTCGCCGATTCGCCTGCGTTCTCACGAAACGCTTTTTTTTCGGAAATACGAGAGATTATTATCATGCAAGAAATTTCGCCCCAAAAGCGCGCCAGACTCCAGCAGTGTTTCGAAGCCGGCAACAAACAAATGCAAATGGGCGGCAAAGAGGGACACGCCTACGCCACTCAAATGTTCGCGCAGTGCGTTTGCGGGGATCCGGCAAACATCCTGTATATGAACTCGTTCATCGTCAATTTGCGCCAACAATTCGGACAGCCGAAAAAGAAAGGCGCGTTCGGGTTCGTAAAAGCCGCAAAGAAAAACGTGCCCGCCGGAAAAAAAGATTTCGAGACGACCATTAGCGAAGGCGTCGAAAAACTCAAAAAAGACCCCTGGGACGCTCAGACGTTCGTCGCCATGGGCATGGCGTGTCTTGAAGAGGGGCTCGAAGAAGCGGGACTCGCCTATTTGAAGCACGCCGTTACCAGCGCTCCCGACGACGTCGAAATCAACAGAATCGCCGCCGTCGAACTCGGAAGCCGCCAGAAATTCGACGACGCCCTCGCGTGCTGGAGCAGAGTCGACAAACTCAAGCCGGGCGATCCGGAAGCGAGCAGAATGATCAGCGATCTTATGCTCGAAAAGACGATCAAACGCGTCAATAAAACCGAGCACGGCTCCAAAATGGAAGAAGACGAAGCCAACGGCGTCGCCGTCGAAAAGCTGTCCGTCGAGGACGAATGCGAAAAGAGGCTCAGAAAGAACCCCAACGATCGCGACGCTTACAAAGACCTGATCGACCACTTCTACGGTAAGAACAACATGCGCAAGGTCGAAGACGCGTGCAAACGGGCGCTCAAGGTCTTCCCCGACGACGATATTTTCTATCCGCAACTCCTCGAAGCGCAAAAGGCGCGCGCGAGAGACGAGCTTGCGAGAATCAAGGAACAATACGAAAAGGCCCCGTCGGACGCGCTTAAAGAAAAGTTCGCGCGACAAAAAAAAGACTTCGACGAGAAAACCCTCGCCCTCCTGCAATACAATTTGAAAAAATCGCCCGGCAATTCCACGTGCCACTTCGAACTCGGCGTTTTTTACATGCAACACGCCCAGTACAAAGAGGCGATTACCGAATTCCAGACCGCGAAAGCGGACGCGGGGCTCAACGGGCAATGCCTCCTGTCCCTGGCGCAATGCTTCCAGCAAATTAAACAATACCGCCTCGCCCTGACCCACTACGATCAGGCGATCGCCGCTCTTCCGAACCCGAGCGAAGAACTCAAAAAAGCGCTCTACTACGGCGCGAGACTTTCGTTCGGCCTGGAGAACTACGACAAAGCCGACGACTACGCCAACAAGCTCGCCGAAATAGATTTTTCCTATAAAGACGTCGGGGGGCTACTAGACAAAATCGCCGCGAAGAGGCATAATTAGCGTTACAAATTTTTTGCGTCGCGCTTCCAGAGTCGAACGCTCTCATCGACGGACGCGCGGCGCGGGTTTTATCGGGAAATTCGCGCGTATTAAGTTAAAATACCGCCTTTTTTCGAGGAACCCAAGCGGCGTCGAGGTTTCGTCCTTTCGCGTCGATTTTTTTCGTTTTCGCCAATGCTGGGGCGATTTTCGAAAAATTTCGCGCAAAAAGAACGGAAAATTTTCCTTTTTTGGAAGAATTTTCGCCTCGCGAAAACGTTGCCGGAGCCGTCTCGCGACGGGTTCAAACGAGCGCGCGATCCAATCGCCCATCTTTTTTTCGGTCGAGCGTTTGTTTCCCTGCAATGTTAGTAAAAAAACGTTGTTCCTAAAAAAGATTTTGTAAGACACAACCATGCCTAATATTAAAAGCGCCAAGAAAAGACAAAGACAAAACGCCGTTCGTCGCGAACGTAATCGCGCAGCTCGCTCCGTCGTCCGCAACCGTATCAAGAACCTGCTCAAAACGCTCCGCGCCGGCGACGTCGCCGCGGCCGAAGCTCAATTCCCAAGCGTATGCAGCGCTCTCGATCGCGCCGGAGCCAAAAAACTGTGGCACAAAAACGCGACCTCGCGTAAAAAGTCTCGTCTGGCCAAACTCATCGTTAAGGTCAAGGCTGAACAAGCGAACTCCTGATCTTAACGTTCCATCGAATTCGTCTCGAGACGCGCGAACTTACGCGGACGCGTTATAGCGTCGGTTTGTCGCTCGCGCGACTCGTCTGAACGAAGAGAGCGCCGCCGTCGTTCAGCAAGCGATTCGCTTGACGAAGGCGGCTTTTTTTTTAGAAACACTTCTATCGGGGCGGCGGAAACTTCCCAGCGGGCGTTTCCCTTCCCTTAACGACGCCGGCACAAAGGAACGGCGAGTCCATGCAAGTCCTACTTTCGCAACTAGCTACATTAACAGGCGGAGTTATAGACGAAGGACAAGACTGCGTCGTCGAACAAGCCTCTCCTCTCCACTCGGCGGATCAGCGTTCCGTCACGTTTGCCGAAAAGCCGGAAACGCTCGATTGGAACGTCGTCACCAAAGCGCGCGCCGTCGTCGTTCCCAAAGACGCGAACGTTTGTTTGCCCTCTTGTTTCGCCGTCTTGCGCGTCGACAATCCCAAAGCCGCGTTTGAAAAAATCGCCGCCTTCTTCAGGCCGCGAAGAACCGAACTGGTCAAAAAAGGCGTTTCCGAACTCGCGTCGATCGCAAAATCGGCAAAAATTGGAAAAGACGTCGCCGTCGCGCCCTTTGTCGTCGTCGGAGAAGACTGCGTCGTCGGAGACGGCGTCACGCTTCACTCGGGCGTCGTTCTGCTCGACGGCGTTTCGATCGGCGACAATACGACTCTCTTTCCAAACGTCGTGATCTACGAGAATTGCGTCGTCGGCAAAAACTGTCTTATTCACGCGAACAGCTCGATCGGCGCGTACGGATTCGGATACGATTCTTCGACCGGAACGCACGTTCTCGCCGCTCAATACGGGAATGTCGAAATCGGCGACGACGTCGAAATCGGCGCGTGCACCACGATCGACCGCGCCGCCTACGATTCCACAAGAATTGGCGCCGGAACGAAAATTGACAATCACGTCATGATCGCCCATAATTGCAGTCTGGGCGCGAAGAACATGATTTGCGCGAGCGTCGGCGTCGCCGGAAGCGTAACGACGGGCGACTACGTCGTCATGGCCGGTCAGGTCGGCGTGCGCGACCATATCAAGATCGGCAAAGGCGCGATTCTCGGCGCGATGGCCGGCGTCATGAGCGACGTCCCCGCCGGAGCAAAGATCGTCGGCATCCCCGCCACCCCCGAAAAAGAGCAGATGCGCAAACAAGTCGCGCTCGCAAGACTCCCGCAAACGCAAAAAGAAGTCAAAGCGCTCAAAGCCGAACTTGAAGCGCTGCAAAAGAAAATCGCGGAACTCGAACAAAACAATTCGTAAACGGCAAGGACGCGCGCAAGTAAAGAATTCCTCCTTGCCCTGGAGTCCCAATCGTGCAACCTCCCCCTCCCGAAGTCAAACGCATAGGTCTGATCGCAGGCTGGGGACGTTATCCCGTCCTGTTGGCGCAGGCGCTCAAGCGCGCGGGATACGAAGTCGTCTGCATGGGCGTTCGCGACCACGCGGATCCCGTTCTCTCGGACATATGCGACGTGTTCGTCTGGAACGGCTTGGGCAAATTCGGCCGCGCGACAAAATTCTTTCGCAAACAGGGCGTTCAATACGCGACGCTCGCGGGCAAAATTCACAAAGTTCGGCTCTTCGCTCCGGCGTTTATCTGGAAACAGGCGCCCGATTTCTACACGATCCGCTGTTTCGCCGCTCATTTTCTCAGTCGACGCGTCGACTGCAAAGACGACTCTCTCCTCAACACGGTCTGCCGCGCGTTTGAGAATCGCGGCGTCAAGATGTTGCCGGGTACTTTTTTCGCTCCGGAGTTGCTTGTGGAACGCAAATTACTGACTAAACGCGCCCCGACGTCGGCGCAAATGCAAGACGTCTTTTTCGGCTGGAAACTCGCCCGAGAAATGGGTCGACTCGACGTCGGCCAAAGCGTTTCCGTCAAGAATCGCGCCGTTCTGGCCGTCGAAGCGATCGAAGGAACCGACGAAGCGATACGCCGCGCCGGTCAACTTTGCAAAAGCAAGAATTTCGTCGTCGTCAAAGTCTCCAAACCCAATCAAGACATGAGATTCGACGTTCCGACGGTCGGCCTTGGCACCGTCAAAACGATGGCGGAGGCCGGAGCCGCCGTTCTTGCCGTCGAGGCGAAAAAAACGCTCCTTATCGACGCCGAAGAAACAATCGCCTACGCCGACGCGCATAATATCGCAATCGTCGCGCTCATTGAAGAAGACGTCGACAATCCCGTCGCGGAAAGCGAATTCGCGCTCCTCGGAGACAAACGAATCGCCGTCGGCGTCGCGTCGGGCGTCGCCGCGGAATAACCGTCCTGGTTTTGCGGCGCGCAAAACGAGACGTTTCCCTTTCACTCGCTCTTATTTACGAGGTTTTCCATGAAACTCCAACACGCTCTTCTCGCCGTCGCGTTTGTCGTCGCCTCGTTCGCGTCGACCGCGTTCTCTTTTGACGTCGTCAACTTATGGCCGTCGACTCCGCCGGGAGACAAGCCCGAACAATACCAGGACAAAGGCGGCTCCTATTACGTTCCGCGAATCGAGTTCTGGCGCCCTGAAAACCAAACGACCGACGCGTGTATTATCATCAGCTGCGGCGGATGTTACAACGGCGTCGCCTACGAAGTCGAAGGCGTCATGCCGCGCGATTTCTTTCTCTCCAAAGGCGTCGCCGTCGTCATGTTGTGGTACCGCACCCCGCGCCGCGAAGGCGTTCCCAAGCACTACGCCGCCTGGCAGGACGTCCAACGCGCCGTGAGAATCGTGCGCGCCAACGCGAAAGAATGGGGAATCGATCCGAACAAAATCGGAGAAATGGGTTTCTCCGCCGGAAGCCATCTGTGCCTCATGGCCGCGACGTCGAGCATGACGCAGACGTACGAGCCGGTCGACGATATCGACAAGCTGCCCTGCAACGTCAATTTCGCGATCCCCGTCTATCCCGCCTACGCGCTCACCGACGGCGTCGACAATGAAAACACAGGCAAAGGCGTCGACGCCGAACTCGTCGACGATTTCAAATTCGACGAACAAACGTGCCCCATGTGCTTCATTCACGGGGACGGCGACGGCTCTTCCGCCATGGCGTCGATGAAAGTCTACCAACAGCTGAAACGTATGGGAATTCCCGGCGAAGTCCATATCTACGCCTACGCCAATCACGCGTTTTTCAACTGCGGTCCCGAAGCGCCGATTCGCAAATATCCGCAACGCGTCTACGAATGGATGCAAACGCTCGGAATTCTGGAAACGCCCGAAAACGCCAAAGTCGAACATTGATCGACTGTTAGAGATTAACGACGTCTGAAAAGACGCGTCTCTTTTTTCGTCCCCGATCGCAAGGTCGGGGATTTTTTTTACCGTCAAAAAATTACGTCGAACGAACTGATAAAAAAAACGCAAAAAAATATAAAAAAAACGTAAAACGATTGTTTACACTTGCAGTTTATAGTATAATCCTGAAATTGTGGAAGCAGGCGTTTTTTCGGCCGCGTCTTTAAAAGCGCGCGCCGTCGACGCTCTCTGCCGTCAGTTCGACCCACCAATTCCAACCCATTATTATTAAAAGGATAACAATGAAAAACGAGAGAACGAAAATTTCTCGCCGCGCGTTCTTAGCCAGCTCCGCCTGCGCTATTTCCGCGCCGCTCATTATGTCCGGCAGCGTCTTCGGTTTCAACGGCGGCGTTTCGCCCAGCAATAAGATCAACCTCTTCCATATCGGGTTGGGGAACCGCGGCAACGAACTGCTCGGCGGTTTCCTCGGCAATCCGAACTATCACAGCGTCGGCGTTTGCGACTGCTACAAAGACCATCTTGATCGCGCCGCCGAACGCGTCAACAACCATTATCACGACGACGCCTGCGTCAAATACGCGCATTACGAAGACGCGCTTCAGCGAACAGACTACGACGCGATCGTCTGCGCGTGCCCGGACCACTGGCACACGAAAATCTCGATCGAAGCGTGCCAGGCGGGCAAAGACGTCTATTGCGAAAAACCGCTGACCCTTACGCTTCAGGAAACCCGTCTGATCGTCAAAGCCGCGCGCAAATACAACCGCGTCTGCACCAGCGGAAGCCAGCGCGTTATGGAAGACTACGGCTACATGGCGCCGATTCTCCAAAGCGGCGCGATCGGCGAAGTTAAAGAGGTCTTCATCGAAGTCGGCGATCCTCCGAGACACTGCTACCTGCCCGAACAACCGATTCCGGAGGGATTCGACTGGGATCGTTGGCAAGGCCAGGCTCCTTACGGACCTTACAACAGCGAACGCTGCTCCGGCAACTACGGCGGCGGCTGGCGCCGTTACGGCGACTACGGCACGGGGTTCCTCGCCGACTGGGGCGCGCACAAATTCGCGGGCGCTCTCTACGACCTGGGCATGGACCTTGAAGAACCGGTCGAACTCACGCCTCCGGGCTACGAAGGTCAGGAATACTGCTGCGCGATCTTCAAGAACGGCGTCAAGATGTATCACGCGTGGCGCGGTCCCTACGATATCACGTTCGTAGGAACGGAAGGCAAATACGAACACCCCAAGTCGAATCTCAAACCGCTCAAGCCGGTCGACGTTCGTCGTTACTCCGGCGGCGCCGGAAACATCGCCGACGACTTCGCGTTCTGCGTCCGCAACAGACTTCGTCCGTTCCAGGACTTCGCGTACGGCGCCAACGCCGCGGCGGTCTGCCAGCTTCTGGCGATCTGCCACAAGCTCAACCGCCGTCTGCAATGGGATTCCGCGAACTGCCGCTTTATCAACGACGACGAGGCGAATCGTCACGTTCAACGCGTCCAGCGCGCGCCCTACACGATTCCCGAAGTCTGATTGGAAACGTTTTTGGTTCGTAAGTCTTTAACAACAAATCAACGCGTAACGCGTTATATATAAATAGGAAAAAACAGATGAAACTCAATTGGAAAAATCTCGCGCTGGGCGTCGCGGCGGCATGCGTTCTTTGCCTCGCGTCCGTTCAATCTTTCGCGCAAGACCCCGCCGCTAAATTGGCGGAATTTCTTCCCAACATGACGCCCGAGAACATGGCCGACGAAGGTCAGGTTCGCGAAATGGAAACCGCGCAACAAGGCTGGATGAACTACTGCCTGCGCGACTGCTCCGAATCGAAAGAACTTCGCGCCGCCTCGATTAAGGCGACTTGCGACGCTCTCAAGGGCGACTATCCCGCCCCGACGAAAGCGTGGCTCATGCACGTTCTCCAATGGGTCGGCGACGACTCCTGCGTCGACACGGTCGCGACCTTCCTCAAAGGCGACGACCCGGCTCTGGTCGATCCCGCCGCGCGCGTCCTCCGCAGGCTTCATTTTCCCCAGCAGCGGTTCGATTATTCCTTTTTCCAGAGAGAAGCGCTCGATCGCCTCAAACAAATGGTTGATTTCCTGCAGGCCGGAATCCAGATGGTTTCTCTTGAGGGTAAAAGCGTCCTGCGAGAGATTCACGATCGAGGCTTTGATGAGCATAATCCATTTGCTGAAATAAG
>JAFZNK010000010.1 GCA_017550965.1 Thermoguttaceae bacterium | reverse complement strand
CCGGTCGGTTCGTGTTGAAAACGCTCCGCTTCCTGATAGCCGCAACGCAGGAAACTCTTCACGCTGGGAATATTGTCGGGGGAGACGGTTCCGACGGCGTAAGAAGCGCCTTGTTCGAGCGCCCACGATTCAAGTTCGTCAAAGAAAAGACGCTGCAGACCGCGTCCGCGAAACGTCGGCGCGACCTGAATCAGCTTGATATAAACGACGTTATGAGAGAACGCGTCGAAATCGGGGATCAACGGTCGGAATTTTTGGAGCGATTCTCCGCGATACGTCGCGATTCCAAATCCGACGAGTTCGCCGGCCGGCGTTCTCAAAACAAGGACGCGCGATTCGTCGTCGTCGAAAAAAGCGCCGAACTCCGACGGAGATTCCTGCGCGAGGCACAATTGGGGCGTTCCCCGACGTTCAAGTTCCGCCGTCACGTCGATTCGGAGCTTGAGACAGTCGCGCGCGTCGTCGGGCGTTCCGAGCGTTAAGCGGGCGCCGGGAAGAATCGTTTGGAGTCGAGCGCGCGTCACGGCGGAAGTTCCTCGTCGACGTCGCCCGATTCTCCGGGGCGCTCCGGCGCTTCGGCGGCGGACGCGACGCTGAAAACCGCGCGGTCGATCTTCGTCGACAAGACGTACGTCCCCGCGAATTCCGCAATAATAATCGTCGCTAATATCAGACGCGGCAAAAGCTTCCGGAGACTCGCCTGAAAACCTTCGTTTGGCTTGAGCGTTACGCCGTCGGGGAGCGAATTGAGCAGAACGTAGTCTTTGGGGCGGTCGGGCAGGTACAGGAGCGGATAATTCGGCTGTTCGATCAGCTTTTGCGGATCCAGCGTCCTGACGACGGCGACGCGTTCGTCAAAAGAGCTTGTCACGTAATTGAAAGAGACTTTGCATACGGGAACGTCGTTGATTCGCGCGCCGGTATCGTCGGTTTTGTCGTAGGATCCGTACGCCGCGTCGCCGTTTTTAAGGATTTTGAGCGTGCGCAGTCCTTCGCGCAGCGGCAGGATCACGCCCATGATCGCGCCGATCAGGAAAAAGACTGAAAGGAACGCAATGACAATGAGTTGCTCTTTAAGAGAGCCTAACCCCGCGATCGACGTTCCTTCGACGCGAAGAACGTCTCTTGTTCCCTTTTTGCGTTCGATCGCGACCTCTTCGCCCGGATCCAGGCGGCGGAACGTATAGGAAACGCCCTCGAACGACGACGAATCGTCCGGCGATTGCCCCGAGAATCGAATCGCCTGGCATTGTCTTCCGTTGACGGAAACTCCTGTCGATTCGCAACTAACGATTACTCCGTCCGCGTAGGGCTCCCACGTTCCCAGCTTTTCGTAGATCGCCGTTCCCGTCTTTCCAAAACCGCAAAAGACAAGAACGAAGATCATCGAAACGGTCAGGAAGAACTGTCCGAATCCCGACGACGGCGTCGATTTGAGAAGCAGCGTCAGCGTCGCGAGCGCGGAAACGCTTCGCGGCGCGGGGGGCAATTCGGCGACGTCAAACGCGTTTGTTTTTTTCAACGTCGGGTCGAGCGGGGATTCCATGCTTTCTCGGGGGGACATGAAGGGGGCCTTTGGGACGGTCGAAGGAAGCGCGCGTTTTGTCGTCGCGTTGTTTAGTGAATTGTCAAGTCGGCGCGACGCCTTAGGTTGCCGGCGGCATACGCGCGACACAGCGCGCTTCTGCCTGCGGCTTTCATTTTGCGTTTTGGCGTCGCGTTATTCGGCGGTTTCCGTCGTCGCCGCAGACGCGATAGAGAACTCCGCGCGTTCGAATTTCATCGTCGTCGCGCACGTCGCGACGAACAGGACCAGCGTAAGCGCGATTAACGCGAAGTGCGGCAAGACCTTGAACAAACGTCCGCGAACGCCGGCGTCGGAGTCGAAGTAGATTCCGTCCGGGAGATCGTAGTAGAACATGACGTCCTGGTCTTCCGGCTCGTCGTCGAGATAGAGCAGCGGAACTTTCTGAAGTTCCGCATACAGCTCCGGTTGCATCGTTTTGTAATTGCCGGTCATAGCGCCGTCGGTCTTGGAGACGAACCCGTAGACGAATTGCGCGGGAACGCCGCGAACATACTCGCCGTTTTTGTCCGTTGGAGGAGGAAGAAATTCCTGGTACGTTCCGATCGCGTATTCGCCGTACGTCAGGAATCTCAGCGCGCGAAGCCCCTCTTTTATCGGATAGTAAATTCCGAGGACGCATCCGCACACGAAGAAAAGCGTAAACGGAATAAAGAGGAACAGTTGGGAGCCGAGAGGCCCCATGCGACTGATCGACGCGCCTTTGACGTGAAGAACGTCCTGCGTTCCCGCAAGTCGTTCAATATCGACTTCGCTCCCTTGTTTGAAGTCGTCGTAACCGTAGGAGACTCCTGAAAACGTCGTCCCGTCGTCCGTTTGGCCTCTAAACGAGAGCTTGAGACATTCCTTCTTATTGGTTTTGGTTCCCGTTCCCTCGACGGAAACAAGTTTCGCCTGGCCGTACGGCTCCCATTTTCCCAGCGCTTCTTTGAGCGCCGCTCCGGTTCCGCCCCGTCCGGAAACGAAGAACACGACGAGCGCGAGGACGCACAGAACGCCCCAGCCGGCGATCGACAAAGGCATGGCTTTAAAAAGCGTTACAATTTTCGCCGTCAAATTGACCCAGCGCGGATCTTCGGGGGTTTCGTTCGGACGAAGCGCGTTTAGACGGCCCAGAACTTTGGTTTTACTGTCTGCCATAATGGTAAATCTCTTCTAAGGAAGGGGATTTTATTAACGAAAGTTTTGTTGATTTCGGTCGTTCGGCGTCATTGGACCTCGATCGTTTTGATCTGTTCGTTTCCGGAACCGTCTACGTAAGTTACGCGATAGGTTCCTTTAAAACCCCGGAACCTGATCGTCGGGGCGGTCGAGTCCGCCGTAACGTCAAGATTCGTTCGCCATTCGTGAAGAATAAGGTTCTCGAGCGCGTAATAGGACGGCTTGGGCTCCATTTGGCGCGTAAACAGTCCGGACGTGGTCGGCTCGCCGGGGGCGCCGCAGTCGTCGACGATGTTCCACCAGGTGATTCCGCGCATCGTCGGCCAGCTGAACCAGTAGCGATAGAGATTGCGCGCGACGATCGCCTGAATCGCGCGGCCGCGCTCGTCGTCGTTGGGCGCGGTGATGGTGATTTCGCTCAAAATGAGCGGCAGACCCGACTTGTCGGCGGCGGTCAGGCGCTTCTTTTGAACGTCGGGCGTCTGGATCGGCTTGCCTTCGGCGATTCCGAGCGTGTCGGCGGGGTTGAACAGGTGCATCTGGATTCCGACGTTGTTAATGCGCGCGCCGCGTTCGCGCAAGTTGGCGATTTGCGCCGCGTAGCGATCGTCGACCGAATAGTCGTTGATATTGAATTCGGTCGTTTCCGGAAACGCGTCTTTGGCGATCATATACGCTTTGTACGCGTAGTCTTCGGGCATGAGTCCGTACGCGCTTTTGGTTCCCTGGGCGTTGAAATCGACGCTGCTTTCGTTGACGACGTCCCAGCGGCTCAGGCGGTCTTTGTAGCGCTCGCCAAGTTCGCGAATCCGTTTTTCAAAGAGCGCCTCCATCTCGCCGATATGTTCCTCGTCTTTGGGGAGCCAGTCGGGATGTTGCCAGCGACGGTTGCCCCAGATAATCGTGTGTCCGGTCGTTTGGAGTCCCTTGCTTTCGCAGAAATCGACGACGGGGTCTGGAGCGGGGCGGCGCCAATGCGGCTGTTTCTTCGGTTCCTCGACGTTGTTCCAGAACTCGGCGGTGTCTTCGTATTTCTGTTCGAAGCGCGGTTGGCCCTGAATCGGCTCGAGCGTCTTCCAGTAGAACGCGATCGTCGCCTGATTGAAGAGCGACCCGTAAACGTCTTTATATTTGGCGTTGAGTTCGTCGGAACCGAGTTGGTCGAAGTTGAAGATATGCGCGCCGAACATGAAGTCGGAGTTCGTCTGTTCGATTTTGACCGTCGAGCCTTCTTTGACGTCGTCAAGCTGAAATTCGCAATCGGCCTTTCGATATTTTTCAATTCGCTCGTCAATTTCCTTTTGGACGTCGTCGTTCCAGTATTCCCAATACTGTCGGGACATGGGCGAATCGTCTTCGGCGAAGGTTGATTGACATAACGACGCGCTTGCAAACAGCGCGGCAAAAACAAACGTAAGGCAAAATGAACGACGCATAAAACGGCTCCTTGTCGCGTGCGAACGGGGAAAGTAATTGATCGTTTTTTAATTATAACGCAAAAGAATCGCTCTTGCAATTTTTTTACGTCTGATACAATAGACGGAGGCGACGCGCTGAGTCGTTTTCTTCGTTTGCGGACGATTTCTTTTTGGTTTTGAAGGGGATAAGGGAAAATGTGCGAATTGTTTGGAACGACGGGTAAAAAGCGGCGTCGAATCAACGAATCGTTAAAGACGTTTTTCGAACACGGCGCCGTTCATAAAGACGGCTGGGGAATCGCCTTCTTTGATTCCGGCGCGCCTTTGCGCGAACGCGGCGTCGAATCGGCTTCTGAGAGCGCGCGAGTCAAGGAGTTTCTTGCAAACGATTTGCTCGCCGCCAATATGCTGGCGCATATTCGATACGCGTCCTGCGGCGTTCGCCGCGTCGAGAATTGTCATCCGTTCGTTTTGTCGGACGCGTCGGGGAGGTTTTGGACGCTCATTCACAACGGCGTTATGGTCGCCGGCCCGCGCGTCGATCGATTCAAAGACGCTCAACCTGGCGACACGGACAGCGAACGCGTTTTGTATTGCCTTGTCGACGCAATCGATCGGCGAACGGAACAAACGGGTCGCGCGTTGACGGAAAAAGAACGATTTGACGCGCTCGACGAGACGATTTGCGAGATCTCCAGGGACAATCCTCTGAACCTGCTCTTTTACGACGGCGACGTTTTGTACGTCCATCGCAACAGCAATAACGTTCATACAAAAGACGAAGTAAGTCTCTACATGAAAGCGGCCGACGGTTCAATTACGTTCTCGACGGTTCCGCTCGACGACGCGGTTCGGTGGGAGCCGGTTCCGGGGACGCGCCTCCTGGCGTATCGCGACGGCGAGGCGCTTTTTACGGGAACCGATCACGGAAATTATACGTTTGTCGATTTCGATTTGTCCGAATAACGGCGCGTCGATTTTGTTGAACGTTTTTCGACTCTCGATATAATCAAAGGCGTTTGGTTCGTTACTCAATTGCAGTTTTACTTAAAGAGGATTTTGCCATGACGACTTTTTATCGTGTGTTTTCCGTTTCGGAGAAAAGAGTCTGGAACAAGGAGATCGACGCGTTTTTAGAGGAAAACAACGTCGGACTTGACGCGCTGGACGTCGTCGACGAAAGCGAGCAGGACGATTTAGACGCGGTTCCGGTCAGTCTGGTCTTTGCCGACGAGTCGGGGCGCGAGGTCGCGTCGCTTGTTTACGACGCCGTCGAAGATTCGGAGATCCTGCGCGACGAAATTAAAGAGTTTCAGTCGATTGCCGACGAAATGGCCCCGGGAGCGAATCGCGCGTGGGTCAAAGAACGTTTGGCCAAAACGGTCGGATGTTACGTTTTTGAATTGAACGAGTCGGCTTATGAAGACGGCAATTGGGACGCGATCGCGACGCTCGCCGAATGGATTCGTTCTCAAACCGACGGAATCGAGCAGTACGACGGCGGCGTGATCACCAACGAAAACGGCGCGATTGTTCTCGCCGGAGCCGACGACGACTTTGACGACGTCGACGAATTCGTCGGCGAGGAAGACGACGAAGAGGACGACGACGAAACGATGTGGACGGGGAGCAAAGTCGCGTTGCGCGCCGGCGACGCCTGGGTGGAAAAAACGATCGAGACCGACGCCGATTTCGCTAAGTTCTTAGACGGAAACGTTTGATCTTTTCGCTTGACGGCGTCGCCGTTTTACCGACGGTTTGCCGTCGCCGACGTCCCCTTTTACGTTTTTACAAGAGGAGCCGTAGTCATGGCGAGTTATACGCGCGTTTTTTCCCCTACCGATCAAAAGATCGGAAGAAAACAAATCGACGCGTTTTTAAAGAAAAAGAATTACGGCATTAAGTTAAGACGCGGCGCCGCGGGACTTGCGGACGATTGGGACGAACTGACTTTTGTCGACAAATCGGGGCGCAAGGTCGCGTCCCTTGTCTTCGAGGAGACGGAGTATTCGGAGAATTTACGCGCCGATATTCAGGATTATCTGAAGATCGTCGACAAGCTGGAGCCGATCGCGAACCGCGCCTGGGTTAAGGAACGGCTGAAGGAAACCGTCGCGTGTCATCTTTTCGAGATGAGCGAAGGCGCGTACGTAGGCGCCAATTTCGGGAGGATGGGGAAGGTTATTGATTGGATTAGTTCGAAAACGCGCGGGATTAGCGTGTACGACGGTTGCCAGATAAGATTGGGAAACGGGGCTCTTATTCTTGGGGGCGTGGTTTTTAACGACCCAATCTATCCCGCCGCGATCAAATTTCTTCACGGCGAAAATCGCGGAGACGAAGAGGAGGAAACGACCGACGAAGACGTCGACGACGTCGATTACGAAGAGTACGACGTCGACGACGAGACCGTCCTGGACGAAGACGATATGGACGAGGACGACGACGAGGTCGATCCCGAAACGGGGTTGCGCAAGTCTAAAGCGGCGTTGCGCGTCGGCGATAAATGGGTGGAAATAACTATCAACAACTTCTGGGAATTTAACAATTTTTTAGACGGAATCGTTTGACGTTTCCGTTTGTTCGCGTTACCATTGACAAGCCGGGCGTTTCGAGCGAGACGTTTGCGTTGTTGAGTTAACAAGATAGTAACGAGTCGTTTTTGCTTAACCTATAAGAGAATTAAAAGGATCATTCTATGGCCGATCGACTTTTTGATAATTTGCTTGCGGACGCTAAGGAGTTCTTTCGCGAAAAATTCGGTTGCGAACCGACTGTTTTTGCCGCCGCGCCCGGCCGCGTTAATTTGATTGGCGAACACACCGACTACAACGGCGGCTACGTCTTTCCGATGGCGATTGAACGCTATACGATTATTGCGGCGACGCCGACCGATTCCGACAAAACGACGATTTGGACGAAAGACTGCGGCAACAAGATGGTTCCAACCGTCGCGGGCGATTTTACGCTCAGCGCCGACGTCGCGCCGAAAGATAGCCCCGACTGGGCTTCCTACGTCCAGGGGACGATTTCCTGCTGTCTTCGAAAAGGCGCGACGCTCAAGAGCGGGTTTAACGCGGCGATTGTTTCCAACGTTCCTCTCGGGGGCGGTCTTTCGAGCAGCGCGTCGCTGGAAGTCTCGGTCGCGACGCTGATTGAAGAACTCAGCGGACATAAGTTCGAAGGTTCTGAAAAACCGCTTCTTTGCGTCGACGCGGAACACGAGTACGCGAAGATGCCTTGCGGAATCATGGATCAGTTCATCTCCGCGCTCGGTCAAAAAGACTGCGCGATGCTTCTCGACTGCAAGAGCGAAAAGCCGGAAATGGTGCCGATGAGCGATCCGACCGTTTCCGTGCTCATTACGAACTCGAACGTCAAGCACGAGCTGACCGGAAGCGAGTACCCCGAACGCCGCGCGGCGTGCAAGGCGGTCGCCGAGGCGCTTGGACGCAAACTCCTGCGCGAGGTTTCTATGGACGAACTTCTTGCGTCCAAAGACAAAATTCTCGCGATGAAAAACGGAGAGATCGTCGGCGAGACGCTCTTCAAACGAGCTCGGCACGCCGTCGGAGAAGACGTCCGAACGCTGAAGATGAAAGACGCGCTCGTCGCGGGCGACTGGGCGACGGTCGGCGAGCAGATGTACGCGAGCCACGAATCGCTTCGCGACGATTACGAAGTTTCGTGTAAAGAAATCGACGAGCTTGTTGAAATCGCGCGTTCGATTGGACCGGACGGGGGCGTGATTGGATCGCGCATCACCGGCGGCGGGTTCGGCGGCTGCACCGTAACGCTCGTCAGAACGGACAAAGCGGACGAAATCGCCAAAAAAATCGCGCAAGAGTACAAGGCGCGCGTCGGCAAAGACGCGACGATCTTTGTCACGCGCCCCGCGCAAGGCGCGCGCGTTTTGTGAATTTGAAGCGTCTTCGACTGGCGACGCGTCGCTTTTTGCAGGACGCGTCGACGGCGCGCGGCGTAGGTCGGGCCCCGTTCGACAAGGGAAACGCCGAAGATAAAAGCGTTTTTCGACGTCCCTCGCGTTAAAAGTTGAAAAAGAATGTCGAGGCGTCCTTGACGCGCTTGTCGTTTTAGGTAAAATACGCGGGAGTTTATTTTGACGTTTCGTCGAGTCGCTCTTGCGTGGAAGACGTTCTTCGCGAGGCGCTCGGTTTAATCGAACATATTTATTCCCGGCGTTTTTGAGTCGGCGCGGCGCGCGAATTTCGCGGCGCGCGGTTGGCGAGAAAATTCCGGATAGCGCTATCACTTAGGAGAATAACGTGGGCCTTTCCGAAAGAAAAAAGGAAATTAACTGCCGTCGTAAACGCCGAGCGCAATTCGCTCGCATGAAGTCCAAGCTTGCAACTCTTGACGAAGCCGGCAAGGCTAAGTACGCCGAAAAACTGCGTCGCATGACGCCCGGCGCCGAGCAGCTCATCGTCGACTGGAATCTTGAATCGAAGTGAGCGTTTTCGGCGATCGTTCGAACGTAGTCGACGCGTTGTGAACGACAAATAAGTAAAGAGTCCTCAGTTGGGTTTTCAATTGAGGGCTTTTTTTGTGACCGTACGGGGAGGATCTTGACGCGCGCCGCGCGGAGATTTTCCGCTTCAATCGACTTAACCCCTCCATTTTTTATACGACAAAGATGACTTCTGAACGAATAAATCGACGCGAGTTTTTGGGTCGCGCGACGGGCGCGGCGTTCGTCGGCGCGTTTGCGACCCCCTTTTTGAGCAAATCCGCTTACGGCGCGAGCGCTACTCCGAAATTTGAAATTCTCGAAACGAAGACGATCGCGTCCTCGAACGACTACTACTTCGGCTGGCCGACGATCGCCAGGCGCGGCGACGAACTGATCGTCGTAGCGTCCGGAGGGCGCGAAGGACACGTTTGTCCCTTTGGACGCGTGGAAATGATTCGTTCGAAAGATTCCGGCGCGACGTGGTCTTATCCGCAGATTTTGTACGACTCTCCGGTCGACGATCGCGACGCTGGGATTTGCGTTACCGACAAAGGGACGATTCTCGTAACGACGTTTACCGAAGACGGGTACGTCGACTTGTATCAGGAAGAAGCGGATCTTCGCGCGCAGGGCAAAGGACGGCCGAACGTTTGGTCCGACGGTCGATTCGAACGCTGGGATCGCGCGGTCAGGCGAATATCCAAAGAAGAACGTCAAAAAGAACAGGGCAGCTGGATGTTTCGTTCGACCGACGGCGGCGTCACGTGGAGCAAACGCTACGCGGTTGAGCTGAACAGTCCGCACGGCCCGATTCAACTTACTGACGGAACGCAACTCTATTGCGGCAAGGAACTTTGGACGGAAGAAAAACGCGTCGGCGCCGCCGTCTCCGAAGACGACGGCCAGACGTGGAACGTCGTCGGACACGTGCCCGCGCGCGACGGCGATTCGGTCGTTCAATATCACGAACTTCACGCGATCGAAGCGTCGGACGGGCGAATCGTCGCGCAAATTCGCAACGGGAACCCCAACAACCCCGACGAAAATCTTCAAACGATCTCCAAAGACGGGGGCAAGACGTGGTCGGCGCCGCGAGCGATCGGCGTGTGGGGAATTCCGTCGTTCCTGAATCGACTCGCCGACGGACGGCTCTTAATGACGTACGGGTATCGCCGCGCTCCGTTGGGCGTTCAGGCGCGCGTGAGCGACGACGCCGGCGACACATGGTCCGACGCCATGGTTGTTTACGGCGACGGCAAGTCGGGCGATTTGGGCTATCCGTCGACCGTTCAACTTGACGACGGCTCCCTTTTCTCCATTTGGTACGAAGTTCAGGAAGGCTGGTTCGCGAAGTTGCGCGCCTGCCGCTGGACGATTTCCTGACGCGTCGTTCCTTTAACGCGCCGCAAAAGAATCCTCAAATTGACGTCGGTTGATTTGAGGATTTTTTGTTAAGCGTTGAAAAACGATTGGGAAAGTTTTATACTACGCCGTTGAGCGCGGGCGCGCGAACGATTTGAAGCCTTGCCTCGCTCGCGTTGTGTTTTTTCCCGTTTTAGTTTTTCAACGTTTGAGGAAGGTCTATTATGTCTCGTAAGGTCAGTCGACGCGATTTTTTAGGGTACGCGGCCGCCGGCTTCGTCGCGGCGCCTTTTGTGAGCAGGTTCGCTCGCGGCGCGAGCGCGACGCCAAAATTTGAAGTTTTGGAAATCAAAACGTTCAGCTTTCCGAACGACCGCTATTACGGCTGGCCGACCGTCGCGAAGCGCGGTTCCGAGCTTCTTGTCGTAACGTCCGGCAGCCGGGAAGAACACGTGTGTCCTTTTGGGCGCGTGGAAATGTTTCGGTCAAAAGATTCCGGCGCGACGTGGACTTTTCCGCAAGTCTTGTACGATTCTCCAATCGACGACCGCGACGCGGGGATTTGCGTAACGGATAAGGGAACTATTCTCGTAACGTCGTTCACTTCAAACGCCTACGTTACCCCGTACAACGACGAGGTCGCCCGACGCGCCGAAGGCAAGGGCGCCTGGAGCGACGAGCGGTTCCGAAATTGGGATATGGCGCATAAGCGCGTTTCCGACGAAGAGCGCCAAAAGGAACTTGGTCGCTGGATGTTCCGATCGACCGACGGCGGGATCACGTGGAGCGAACGCTACTCGACTCCGTTCAACAGTCCGCACGGTCCGATTCAACTCTCCGACGGTTCGCAACTCTATTGCGGCAAAGAACTATGGATCGAAGGCGAACGCGTCGGCGCCGCCCTGTCGACGGACGACGGTCTGACGTGGGACGTCGTCGGATATGTTCCGACCGACGACGGCTACTCCGGCGCGTTGTACGACGAACTTCACGCGGTCGAAGCGTCCGACGGACGAATTGTCGCGCAAATTCGCAACGAAAATCCAAACAATTACAACGAGAATCTTCAAACGATCTCCAAAGACGGCGGCAGGACGTGGTCGGTTCCGCGAAGAATCGGCGTTTGGGGCGTTCCGTCGTTTCTGACAAGGCTCGCCGACGGTCGTTTGCTCATGACGTACGGTCATCGTCGCGATCCGTTGGGCGTTCAGACGCGCGTGAGCGACGACGCCGGCGACACGTGGTCGGAAGCCCTGGTTATTTACGGCGGGGGCGAGACTTGGGATCTTGGGTATCCGTCGACTGTGCAACTCGACGACGGTTCCCTTCTTACCGTGTGGTACGAAGTTTTGCCGCAGGAAGGGCCTTTGTCGAAGTTGCGGTCCTGTCGCTGGACGATTTCCTGACGCGCCGTTTGGTCGACGCGGCGCAAAAGAATCCTCAAATTGACTCGGTTGATTTGAGGATTTTTTGTCTCCGCGTTGAAAAGCGCCTGAAAAAGTCTTATACTGAAGGCGAGCGCGGCGGCTCGCTTCTTCGCACGGGGGAAGTCGGTTCGTCGTTTTGGTCGTTTTAAAGTTATGTGATTCCAATGTTTGAGAAGGATTTAATATGTCTCGTAAAATCAATCGGCGCGATTTTTTAGGTTGCGCGGCGGTCGGCGCGTTCGCGGTTCCTTTTTTGAGCAAATCGGTTTACGGCGCGAGCGCGACGCCAAAATTTAAAGTTCTCGAAACGAAAACGTTCAGCTTTCCGCATAATTGCTACTACGGCTGGCCGACGGTCGCTAAACGCGGCGACGAACTCTTTGTCGTAACTTCCGGCGGTCGCGAAGGGCATATTTGTCCGTTTGGACGCGTCGATCTGTTTCGCTCGAAAGACTCCGGCGCGACGTGGGCTTATCCGCAGACGCTCTACGATTCCCCGATCGACGATCGCGACGCGGGGATTTGCGTCACCGACAAAGGGACTATCCTTGTGACGACGTTTACGTCGTTGTACTATTCCGGAATGTTTGATCAGGAGGCGGCGCGTCGCGCGGAAGGCAAGGGAACCTGGGACGACGAACGATTCCGAAATTGGGATCTTGCTCATAATCGTGTTTCCCCCGAACAGCGCGAAAAAGAACTCGGTTGCTGGATGCTACGTTCGACCGACGGCGGAATCACTTGGGGCGAACGTTACGCGACGCCTTTTAACAGTCCGCACGGCCCCGTTCAACTGTCGAACGGAACGCAAATTTATTTGGGCAAGGAACTTTGGACGGAAGAACAACGTTGCGGCGCCGCCGTTTCCGAGGACGACGGCCAGACGTGGAACGTCGTCGGGTTCATCTCGGCGCGCGACGGCGATTCGATTATTCAGTATCACGAACTTCATGCGGTCGAAGCGTCCGACGGGCGAATCGTCGCGCAAATTCGCAACGAGAACCCGAACAACAATAACGAGAACCTTCAAACGATCTCTAAGGACGGCGGCAAGACGTGGACGACGCCCGAGCCGATCGGCGTGTGGGGCATTCCGTCGTTCCTGAACAAACTTGCCGACGGACGGTTGCTGATGACGTACGGGTATCGCCGCGATCCCATGGGCGTCCAGGCGCGCGTGAGCGACGACAACGGCGACACATGGTCGGACGCGATGATTATTTACGGCGAAGGCGCGACGGGCGACCTTGGCTATCCGTCGACCGTTCAGCTCGACGACGGGTCGCTTCTGTCCGTCTGGTACGAAGTTCAGCCGCAGGAAAGTCCGCTTTCGAAGTTGCGTTCCTGCCGCTGGACGATTTCGTAATTGCTTCGACGATTTGAAACAGAAAAAAGGAATCGACGATGAGATTGTTGGCGTTTGTCGCATGTTGTTGCGTAATACTGTGTTGCGTGGTTAATTCTTACTCGATATCGCGCTTGACTTCGCCAAAAAACGAAGAAACCTCCTCGACGGTCGAAAGTGGGGAAACCGCCCCGACAGCCGAAGGCGAGGAAATCGCTTCGACGGTTGAAAGCGAGGAAATCGCTTCGACGGTCGAAAGCGAGAAGCCCGTCGCGGCGCCGGAGAGTGAAAAAACCGCCGATTTAGGTCCTGTCGCCTCCGAGATCCTCAACGTTATTCATTTTCCGTTCGATAGCGGAAAGGCTGCCGGCGAGCGTTGCGTCGCGATAACGAGCGGGGCGGAGTTTGCTTTTCGCTGGGTTCCCGCCGGAACGTTTACCATGGGCAGTCCCGAAGACGAAGAGGAGCGCGATTCGTACGAAACGCAACATGAAGTTACGCTGACGAAAGGGTTTTGGATTCTGGAAACGGAAACGACTCAGGCGATGTGGCAAGGCGTCATGGGCGAGAATCCGAGCAAGTGGCAAGGAGAAAATAAGCCCGTCGATTCCGTAGGGCTCGACGAGATCGACGTCTTCTGCGCGAAGTGGCGCGAAGCCGCGAACGCCCCTGAAGGCGTCGTCGTTCAGCTTACGACCGAAGCGCAGTGGGAATACGCCGCGCGCGCCGGCAGCGCCGACATGTACGGCGGCAAGTCGATCGACGAGGTCGCGTGGTACGGCGACGAAAACGGCGACGGAACTCACGACGTCGGAACAAAAGAGCCGAACGCGTGGGGAATTTTCGATATGGTCGGCAATCTCTGGGAATGGTGTTCCGATCGTTACGACGCCTACGCGACCGACGACGAAGGCAAAGGGCTCGTCGCCGTCGACCCGACCGGCGCGACGCTCGAACAATGTCCCGGCGACGTTCGCGTCGATCGCGGCGGATGTTGGGACAGCAAGCCGTACGAATGCCGCGTCGCCAATCGCGGGTTCTACGACCACGATCGCAAAGGCCCTTATGTCGGGTTCCGATTTGTCGTGATACCGGAATAGCGGTCGGCGGAGACGCCCCGCAAGTTCTTGACGCCGCGGGCGGAAGCGCGCTTTGTCGCGCGTATGCCGCCGGCGAAGGCGTCGCGCGGAAGCGCGTCGTTCCCCGACGACGCGCCCCAAAACGCGAATTCTCCGCGCTGTTTCATGCGTTTTGTGTCTGCTAAACGGGTTATTCCGAATAAACGAGCGCGACGGCTCTTGTAAGTCGCTGACGTCGGTCGTTCTGACTTGACGCGAATTCTGTCGAGATTATACTTAAGCTAGGTAAAAGGCGTCGAGGCGCGCGAACGCTTTGACGCTTGTTTTTTAGGCGTGAGAGCGCGTTTTTATCGAGGGATTTTGACGAAAGATCAGGGAGGCTATGTACCGGCAATTTTCCGTAGTTTCCCCAACGCAGAGTTCGACGCGCGCGGAACAGGTCGCGATTTGGCTCGAAGGTTGCGGAGCGCGCCTCTACGAGCCCGGCGACACGTTGTCGGGGTTTTATTCCCTGAGCGACGTTCGGCACAGCGCGGTCGATTCCGTCGAGATATCGATTCTCTGGCGCACTGAAGGCAAGGGAAACGAAGACGTCGGCGTTCACGCGTTTTGGAAGCTGTCGGTTCAGGACGGCGACTGGATCGATCCGCTTCGACCCTGTCGATTCAGCGCGAAATTGCCTAAAAGCCCGTTGAGTTACGAGGGGAATTTGATCAAGATTCGCTGGTACGCGCGCGTTCGCGCTTTTCTCGCGACCGGCGAACAACTTGTCGACGAAACTCCTTTTCGACTGGGCGATTTGCCCGACATGCGCGCGTTAAAGTTGTGCGTCGAGCCCGACTCCTAGCGATATAACCGACGTCCGCCCCTATTTTCCACGGCGACTCCTGCAAGACGGCTGCCTGCGGCTTACGAATGACCGAGTCCTTTAAACAAGATTCCGAAAGCAATCCCTTTTCGACGCGATTTACAGAGCCGGGAAGAACGCCCTTTTTCTTCGAGCGTTCTTTCTTACGTCAGATGAAGGCGTCGAAACCGGACAAATTTGAGGAATTTTTTGTTCGCGCGTTAGGCGCGGGCGAGGATATTCGCACGTCGCTGAGCGTCCACTTTCTCGTCGACAAGTTCGAGACTCACGCGTGTCGCGGCCAGATTGTCGGGGGACACGGGACGGGCAAGAGTTCGCTCCTTCACGTTTTGAACAAAGCGCTCGTCGCCTCGGGGTACGAAGTCTTTAACTGCTCGCTTCACGATCAGCAACGTTTTTTGCCCGACGAGTTTTGGACCGATCTTCAGGCGTTTCTTCAGACTCCGCCGAATTTCCTTCCGCCAAAATGCCTGCTTCCTCCGCCGACGGTTTCTCGCGAGGAATATGTCGCGCAACAGTTCAATTCGCTTCGCGACGCTTTTGGCGACGACGAATCCGAACCGGCGAACGAGGAATTTGTCGTCTCGAACGCGGCGTTCTCCGAAGCGGCTAAGCAGGAGGAGTCGAAACCGGTCGAGCCGGGGCCGAACGCCGTCTTGCCTCCGCATATGGAGGGGTTCTTCGGGTACAACGACGCCGGCAATTTCGGCTTGAATCGGTCCGTCGTCAACGCTTCTTCCGAGCCAAGGTCGGAGGCTGATCGCGAAGGAAGCGGCGATTTCGCGCCTTTTCCCGGCGTCGCGCAGCCTAACGATCCCGTCCCCGAGTCGGACGGCGACGAAGAATACGACGACGTGGTTCTGGATTCGAGCGAACGCGACGCGGCCGCCGATCCCAAAGCGCCCGCGATTCCGGTTCCGTCCGATTTCGATCTTCAAAAGAGACGTTCCTTTTTCGATAAAAAAGTCGTGTGCGTCGACGGTTTCGAACAACTTTCGTACGTCAGCCGAATTACGTTGCGCACTTTTTGCCGCATGAATCGGCTGGGTCTGCTCATTACCGCGCATACCCCCGCGATCGGCGTCCCGGTTTTGTTCCGCACCGTTCCTTGCGTGGAGACGTTGGGACAGCTTCTGACGTTCCTTCTCGAAGATTACGAAATTACCCCGGACGAGTCGGAACTTGAAACGCTCCTTAAGAATTTTAATTACAACGTGCGCGACATTTTGTTCTCGTTGTACGACGCTTTTGAAAAATACCGCCTGGCTCCTTCGGGGGTTCGCGAGCAAATCATTCGGCGTTTTCCGCGGTAACGCGCTCATGGACGTAGTAAAGGTTAGCAATGTCTCTTTCCGTTAGTCTTGGCTCTGTCAAATTGCCCAATCCGATTCTTGTCGCGTCCGGAACGTTCGGATACGCCAAAGAAGCGGCGCGACTGTTGAATCTTTCCCGCCTGGGCGGAATCGTGCCCAAGACGGTGACGGTCAGTCCCAGGCCGGGCAATAAGCCGCCTCGCACCGTCGAAGCGACCGCGGGGCTTCTTAACGCGATCGGGCTGGACAACGACGGAATTGACGAATTCGTCGAAAAGAAACTGCCGTATCTTCGCACGCTCGGCTGTCCGATTATCGTCAGCGTGGCGGCGAAAACGCTCGACGACTGCAAAATTTTCGGCGAGCGACTCAACGGCGAGTCGGGAATAACGGCGGTCGAATTGAACGTGAGCTGTCCGAACGTGAGCGGGGGCGTCGATTACGGAACCGATCCGAAACTGTGCGAGCAGATGACGCGCGAGTTGCGTCGGAACCTTACGGCTCCTATTTCCGTCAAACTATCTCCCAACGTTACGCGAATCGCCGACGTCGCGAAAGCGGCTGAGGCGGGGGGCGCGGACATGATTTCCGCGATCAACACGTGTTACGGGCTGTCCGTCGACTGGCGCAAGCGTAAACCGCGTCTTGGAAACGGTTGCGGCGGATTCAGCGGTCCGGCGATCAAGCCGATCGCGTTGAGATGCGTGTGGCAAATCGCGCAGGCGGTGAAACTCCCGATTATCGGAATAGGGGGCGTTTCCTGCGTCGACGACGTTTTTGAGTTCATGGTCGCGGGCGCGAGCGCCGTTCAAATCGGAACGGCGAATTTCTACAAGCCGACGATCACGACCGACATAATCGACGCGTTGCCCGGCGAGATGGAGAAAGCGGGAATCAACGACTTTTCCGAGATTATCGGAACGTTGGAAATGTAAACAGACGAACGACTGTTCGAGAACATAAAACAACAGCTACGAAAGGCAAAACATGACGCAACTTATCGAGGCGCGCGCGGGTAGAATTACCCCGGAGATGGAGATCGTCGCGCGTAAAGAGCGTCTTGACGCGGAAACGGTTCGAGCGGAAATCGCCGCCGGCAGAATGATTATTCCGGCGAACAAAGTTCACCTTTCCAAAGGGCTCGATCCCATCGCGATCGGTCGCAAGGCGACGACGAAAATCAACGCGAATCTTGGCGTTTCCTCCCTTGCGGGCGATTCGAAACGCGAGATGGAAAAGATCGAATGCGCGCTTAAATACGGCGCGGACACGATCATGGATCTTTCGACAGGCTCCGATTTGGACGCGTTGCGCACGCGCATGATCGACGCTTCGACGGTTCCCGTCGGAACGGTTCCGCTCTATCAGATTTGCGAAGAACTCGACGATATTCTGGACATGACGACGCAGAACATTTTAGACTGCGTCGAGAAACAGGCGAAGCAGGGCGTCGACTACATGACGATCCATTGCGCGCTGCTGCAGCGCCATATCCCTCTGATCGACTCCCGACTTTGCGGAATCGTCAGTCGAGGCGGCTCACTCACGGCGAAATGGATGGTCGCGCATCGCGCGGAAAATCCGTTTTACCAATGTTTTGACGAATTGTGCGAGATCATGAAAGCGTACGACGTGTCGTGGAGCCTTGGCGACGGGATGCGGCCCGGCTGTTTGCACGACGCGAGCGACGCGGCGCAATTTGGCGAATTGTCCGCGATGGGCGAGTTGACCAAACGCGCGTGGGAACACGGGACGCAAGTCATGATCGAAGGCCCCGGCCACGTTCCGCTCGATCAAATCGCCGAGAATATGCGCCGCCAGGCGGAAGAGTGCTTTGAAGCGCCTTTCTACGTGCTCGGCCCGGTCGTGTGCGACATAGCGCCCGGCTACGACCATATCACAAGCGCGATCGGGGCGGCGGTCGCGGCGTTTAACGGCGCGTCGATGTTGTGCTACGTGACGCCGAAGGAGCATTTGGGTCTGCCGAATATGGAAGACGTTCGCGTCGGCTGCGTTTCGTATAAAATCGCGGCGCACGCGGCGGACGTCGCGCTCAAACGGCCGGGGGCGCGCGATCGCGACGACGAAATGGCGCGCGCGAGGTTCGCCTTCGACTGGGAAAAACAGTTCGCGCTCTCGCTTGACCCCGAACGCGCGCGGGAATATTACGAGGAAGCGCGTTCGAACCCCGAGGACAAAGATCGATCGGATAAAACGCGTTGCGAAGACGCCGCGAAAAACGGCGTTCAGGATTCGTCGACGTTAAGTTGTCCGCGCGGGCTCCATCCGACGTTGAATCCCGACGGAACGATCGCCAACGAGAACTACTGCACGATGTGCGGTCCCAAGTTCTGCGCGATGCGCACGACCGCCGATCTCATTCGATTGAGAAACGAGCAAAAAGCGGAAGATAAGTGATTTCTGAGAAACGGCTTGTTTGGGGCCGATTCAATAAGACGCGAATGAAGAAAGGATTGTCGCCATGAGTTCCAGCGTCGATCAGTTATATATGCGCCGCGCGTTGAAATTAGCGGCTAACGGACACGGATACGTCGAGCCGAATCCGATGGTGGGTTGCGTGATTGTTCGCGAAGACTATACGAACGACGCCGCGCCGACCGACGGCGAATCCAACGAAGCGCTTTCGCATATTGTCGGCGAAGGCTGGCACGAAAAATATGGCGAAGCGCACGCGGAAATCAACGCGTTGGCGCAGGCGGGGAGCCTGGCGCTTGGCGCGACGATGTACGTGACGCTGGAGCCGTGTTCGCATTTTGGCAAGACGCCTCCGTGCGTCGACGCGATTATTGCCGCGGGCATTAAGAGAGTCGTCGTCGCCATGCGCGATCCGTTTCCGAAAGTCGACGGATCGGGGATCCAGAAGTTGACGGCGGCGGGAATCGACGTTTCCGTCGGGTTGCTGGAAAGCCGCGCGACCGAACTTAACGCGCCGTATATCACGAGGATAGCGAAAAAACGACCGTGGGTGATCGCCAAATGGGCGATGACGCTCGACGGCAAAATCGCCACGCGCATCGGCTCGAGCTACTGGATTTCGTCGGAAGAATCGCGACGTCGCGTTCACGAGTGGCGCGAAAACGTCGACGCGATTATTATCGGCAGCCGGACGGCGATGGAAGACGATCCGCTCCTGACCGTCCGCTTGCCCGACGGACGTAAGCCCAAGCGCACGCCGACGCGTATCGTCATCGACTCGGGCGGGACGCTGTCGGTCTTTTCGGAACTCGCGCTGACCGCGCGCGAAGCGCCGTTGCTCCTGGTTTTCGGTCCAAACACGCCCGAGGGTAAAAAGGCGTTTTGGGAATCGAAAGGCGCGGAAGTTCTTTTGCTGAACGCCCCGGAACACGAGCAGCGGCTGATTTTGCTCCTGGAGAATTTGGCCGAGCGCGGCATGACGAACGTTTTGGTCGAAGGGGGCGGCGAGTTGCTCGGTCGTCTGTTCGACCTGGAATACATCGACGAAGCGCGCGTGTTCGTCTGTCCGAAGATCGTGGGCGGCAAAGAAGCGGTCGTGCCGGTCGGCGGCGTCGGGCGCGAGCTTATGCGCAAAGCGGCCACGTTGCGCGGAAAGAAAATCGAAGCGATCGGCCCGGACGTTTTGATGACGGGGCGAATCGATTATTGAGGGACGCCCCGCGCGGATAGCCGTCGCGCGATCGCGACGGCGTCGGGCGCAAGCCCGACTCAAAAAGCGTCGCGTTAGCGGAGCCTTGGTTAAAGAATGCCGCGTTGACGGTTGATCTTGTACGACGCGCCGCCGGGCTCCGGGAGAAAGCTCTCCGCGCCCTTTGGAAGGCGGCAGGAGAATTTGCGTTTAAGCGGCTGCGTCGTTTAGTTTTCGTTCGAGTCGAGCCAGATTCTGACGTCGGCGACGGCGACGCGTAAGAATCTCGCGATTGTTTCGTCGTCCAATCCTTCGGCGCGCATATTGGCCGCGTTTTCCTTCAAGGTTTCAAGGCGTCCTTTTTCGATTCCGATTTCGATTCCTTCCGTGCGTCCTTCCTCGCGCGATTCTTCTTTTACCAATTCATAGTATTTCGCCCGTTGCGTTTCTTCGTCAAATAATTTCTGTACCATTGTGATCACCTCGTTTCGACGCGTCTGCAGATAGTCTGCAAGATAGCCCTTTTCAATGCAAATTTGTATCGTTTCCTGAATGCATTCAACGCTGTTTCCGCGCTTTTTCCATTGTTCGTTGAATTCTTTGCAAAAGCCGATATATTCTCCCTGAATTGTTCCGTCGATTTCCTTGAGAACTTTTACTTCCAGGTCGAGCGAACCGAGTCCGTCGAAGCAGATCTCTTTCAAAGAGAATCTCTCAGGAGCTTCGTCGGGTCCGGAATAAACGACGTAAAGTTCCGCCGGGGGCAGTTTCAGCGCCTCCTTGCGGTACTCGTTCATCTTTCTGTCGTCGATGTAACGGCGGTACGTGTCGCAAACGTAGAAGAACATTCGCAACGGTATGTTCTCGCTCCAGGAGCTTTGCGCTTCGACGAGCAACACAAGCCTGTCTCTGACGACAAATCCCAGATCGTTGTAACGCGCGTTGACAAACGTCGATTCGAGCGTTCTTATCTCGATATCTTCGATTTTCGCGTCTTTGTCTTCCGGATGAAGATCTTTGTACAGACGAAGAACGTACGATTCGTCGCTGAACAGATCGACGAACACGCTGTCTTTGGCGTTTCGTTTGGTAGTCGTTTCAGTCATCGCCTTGGCTCCGTATTTTCCCCACTTCGTATATTATAGTATGAGAAACGAATCGACGTCAAGCGCTTCGAAAAACAAAAAGATTTCGGGCAGAGTTGTCGGGAAACGTTCCGCGCGTAGCGAGGCTTCGTTTATCGCCCGGCGCTTTTCGCGACGGTCAATTTGCTAATCGCTTTAAATTCCGGCGAACCGGCGGCTTGCGTGATTTCGAAAAGCGCCGCTTCGGACGTCGTTGGGACGACTCCCGACTGAATCGCTCTTTTCATGGCGATTTCCGAGTCGAACGGGCTGCGGGACGAGACGCAGTCGGCGACTAAAAAGACTTTTTTGCCCAGTTCGAGCAGGTCGAGCGCTGTTTGTAAGACGCAGATGTGCGTTTCTATGCCCGCGAGAAGAACGTTAGGGCGCGGGTCTGTTACAAAGAAGTTGCGAATTTCCCGATCGTCCAGACAGCTGAACGTCGTTTTATCCAGGACGACGGCGTTTTCGGAAACGGCTTTGATTTCCGGGATCGTGTCGCCAAGCCCTTTGGGATATTGACGCGTCAGAACGATCGGAATCTTATAGACGTTCAGCCCTTCGAGCAAATATCGCGCGTTTGCGATAAGTTTCGGCGCGTCGTTCATGACGGGCGCGAGCTTCTCCTGAAGATCGATAATCAGCGCGATTGCGGCGTCGGGCGAAAGTTTCATGCGGAGTCGACGATTTCTGTTGCGGTCCGATTGACTATTTGACGATTCCCGTGACGTTGTCGATTCTCGGCGTTCGCGCCAAAATCGACGTTTGAGAGGGCTTTTCCGACTCTTCGCCGCGCTTGTAGGCCAGATAACTCGCCCATTTTTCGCCGTCGAGGCCGTATTTTTCTCCGGTGATTTTGCCAAGCGAGGCGCAGGCGGTCGCTTCGAGCGCGCCGTCGTCGAGTTTTTCGCCGGTAAGCGCGTCGTCGAAGAATTCAAGGAGTTCCGGGGAGTCGTCTTCTTTGAATTCCGCCAGCGCGTGCAAAATAGCGATTCTGACGTCTTTTCGCCTGGAATTTTCCTCTTCGGAGCCGGCGGCTATCGAGAAGGGCAGCGCGCGATATCGGGCCGTAAGCAAAGAGACCGCGAGTTCGCGTTGTTCCTTGTTGTCATGACCAATCGCGCCTTCGGTCGCGTAGACGGACAGCGCGCGCGCCGCCGACAAGTTCAGCGCCATGTCGTCGTCTTCGAGCGCCTCCTGAAAGATTTTTTCCGCGGCGGGGTTGGCGTAGTTGACCGAGATTCTGCCGATCGCTTCGAGCGAAGCGCGTTTGATATGCGGACTCGTCGTCTTTTCGTACTCCTGAACGAGCTGAACGAGCAGCATGTCCTTTTCGTCCGACGGAGCTTTCGCGCCTTTTCTGCCTTTTTCCTGAATCAATTTGATTCTTTCGGACGGCTTGACGTAGCCTGGGATCGGGTCGCTTCTTCGTCCGGCCCCCGGCAGATACAGCAAAACGGGGTTGTCCGTCCAATAGAACGGGGTCGAACATCCCGGAATAAAACATGTCAGCGCTACTGCCAGGACGGCGGCGCGCGTAACGGGATTATTCAGCGATTTCAGCCTCGCGTTATTGTTCAAATCGACTCCGGTTCGACTCATTGCAGTTTTCCGATAAGTAAAAAGTCGGCGAAAAGGGACGTCGACGCGTTTCCGCGCTTGATTCTCAACGCGTCGGAGATTCGCGCGCGCGTCTTTGTAAAGAGAAGAATAATTATTTTTGGCGCGGCAGACAAGAGAAGTTTGTTAAAATTTAACGGCAAGAATGGGCAAAAATAAAAGGCCGCCTTACGGATAAGGCGACCTGTTTTCTATCAAATCGACTCGACCGCGTTGGGCGCGGCCTGCGACAGATCAGCGTTGGGCCATTTTGGAGGCGCGGAAAGCGCGACGTTCGGCGCGAAGGCGAGCTCGGCGTTTGGTTTCGCTCGGCTTCTCATAGGTTTCGCGACGACGCATTTCTTTTTTGATGCCGCTGCGTTCGACGAGCTTGCGGAAGCGACGAACGGCGTCCTGAATAGTTTCCTTATCACGCACTGTAAGTTTGACCACGACTGATCCTCCAAGTTTGAGTTAAAGATCAAAAGGAACCGACGGCCTTTTTGAGAAAAGAGATCGAACTCGCGACGCGTCGACGGCCTCCCGCCCTACGCTTGACTTTGCTCAAACTCCGACTGTTCGTTTGACCCTGTTTGTGTGCGGAACGAAATCGTTCCCGAAAAATATGTGGAACGCTATTATACGTTCGGCGTCGTTCTCGTCAAGGGGCCGCTGGAAAATTTGCCGACGTTTTTCACAGTCGGAGATCAAATTCGTTTTCGCCGATATTTTTCGCTTCCAGTCTCAGCAGGAGCCAGAACGTGTACGCGTCGACAAATTCGACGCGCGAACCGCGATCCTGATCGGCTTTAACGCGGTCGAACATAGCTTTGAGCGCGCCGGGCGTCCACAAGATCGTTCGGTACATGTTGAACTGAGGCCCTTTGTTCGTCCGAACGTCGCCCAAAACGATTTCGGCGCCGCGTTCGGCGTTGGGAAGGTCGAAATTCATCGGTCGAAACGCCGTTTTCCCCCCGTAGGGATTCCTGACGACCCCCATCGCGGCGCCGCGATGCGTCGTGATTCCGTCGGGCGCGTAGGCGGAAAGGCGTTCGAGCGTCCGTCGGTCGCACGTTCGCGCGTCTCCGTCGATGACGAACCCGATCCCGGAAACGTCCCAGCGTTTGAAATATTCCTTACAATGGTCGATCCAGACGTCGAGCCCGTCGGGCAGGCCGGAGAAGCGACGCGGTTCCACAAACGCCATGGGGTTGACGTAGCCGGCTCCGGAGTCGCCCGAGACGAAGAAGTCGTTCGGCGTTTTCGTCTTGCGGAAATAATCGAACCCCGGCGCGAAACGATCGGCAAGATTGGGATTGAACGCCCAGCTGATCGGGATCGTTCCTCTTGCGGGGTCGTTCCAAAACGCGGGCATGCTCTGATAGACCCAGGCGGCGGAGTCGTAGTCGCCCGAATAGATCGCGACGAACGTCTTGTCGGCGACGGATCCTTTTTTGTCGACGAATCCGCGCTTTTTGAGGTCGGCGACGGTCGGCTTCTGTTGCGGATACGTTTCTTTCAACGGGAAATGCTGATAGAACGACGCGTTGGCCATCGCGCCGCACCCGAGCGCGTCCGCGTCGAGATACGCGTTGTAGTTGGAAAGAATTTCCGCGTGGCGCCATTCGGTGGGAACGCCGCCGTGTTTGCATCCGGCGTTGCCGTGATCGGTGTATTTCGCGTCCCAGGGAGTGAACCCTGCGACGCGAATCGTTTTTTTGCCGTCGACGGCGTCGTAGGCGGCGCGCATAATCGCGTTAAAGGCGGCGAAGTCGGTTCCGAGCGGCTGTTCGCGATCGTCGTTGGGCGTTTCGTCGTCCCATGGAGAAAGGTCGAAGAAAAAGCCTTGGCGCGACACGCCGAAATCGCGGTTCGTAAGGCAATGGTTTTGCGTCGCGCCAATCGGATGATTGAGCCACCAGGCGTCGATATAGTAGCCTCCTTCGGTCGGGTTGGATTTGCCCGACTTGACGTAGTTTTCAATCGCCCAGTAGTACGGGTCGACTTTGACGGAACCGGTTGAATCAAGGTCGGTTCCGGGAATTTTGCCGTCGCCCGTAAACATAGGCGAGCCGTCCTCGTTAATCAGCCTCGCTTTGACGGGAATCTTTCGGACGTCGACGAGCTTTTGACACAGCGAACCTTCTTTGGCGTCGTATCTTACGGGCAGGAGTTTGTCCGCGCCCGCGACCGTCAGCGCGACGTTGACGGTCGACGGAACGGTCTCGTCGTAGAGGACGAGCCCCCGGTAAGAGTCGGCGAATACGTCGAGGAGTTCGTCGATCGAGCCGACGTCGCGCCGCTCGCGGTCGGCGAGCCAGTCCTTAGAGAAAAGGTCGAGCCAAAATTCGTCGGCGTTATGACCGAACCCGCGGATAAAAAGGATATAGAGCGACGCGGAGTCGCGATTGGCGAGTCCCTGAAGCGTCGAAAGCAGGAGCGTTTCGTCCCAGACTCTTCGGACGTCGTCGGGATTGGCGCGGTCGACGTTTTGCAACGCGGACGCGTCGTAGACGTAATAAGGCTCGTCCGCGTCGGCGCGGTTGTTTGGCGGGAAAAGCGCCGTCGTCAGCGCCAGGGTTAGACAAACGGCGTGGAGAAAACGTTTTTTCATGGAATTACGTTGAGATAAGAGCGATAAAAACGACGCGCGCGAGCGGAATCTCGTCCGTCGCGCGCGTTCGAACTCAAAAACGAACGTTTCGACTACTTTTCTTTGGGCAGATCGTACGGCCCGAGCCCGACTTCGTAAGGCGCGTAGTTGACGGGGAATCCGCCTTCCGGCTCCTTGCAAAGCTCTTCGCGAATCGCTTCGTACATGCCGAATCCGAATTCGTTGTTCGGCTCGATGTAAGAGCCTTCGCCCCATTCGTTTAGCGGCGCGAGAACGACGCGTTTATTGCCCGTCTCTTTGGCGTATTCCTTGTAATCTTTCAAGATGCTGCGGAACGTTTCGACGTTTCGGCCGTAGACGACCGTGCTGCGGAACCCGTGCCACGGACGCGAGTCCCAACCGGTGGAAATATTCGGAATCGTCGGGAGAATACCCGTTTCCCAACGTTCGTCCCAATTGACTTTCGACGCTTTCGCGACTTGTTCAAACGAATAGACGCGCGAGTCTTTGACGTCTTTGCCGGGGTACATGAAGTGATAGATCGTCGTGGCGTCGAACCCCTGATCGGCGAACTTCTGAACGGTGGCGGGGTCGACGGCGTGTTCGGGGAACTTCATCGCGATGAAGTAAACGCCCGGATAGCCCGCCTCGACGCACTTCTTACGCACGATCTCGATCGCGCGTTTGCATCCTTCGCCCGGCTTGAGGTCGAGCCCTTCGGCTTTGGCTTCTTCGATCATGTCGTGGTCGACGATCGACGTGTCCCACATGACGACGACCGGCTTGCCGTCGATCGTATAGTATTCGGGCGTGTTGAAGTAATTGTCGAGCCAATATTGAGTTACGACTTCCCAGTCTTCGGACGTGTGCGTTCCGTACCCGGTATGGTTGGCCCACATGATCGCCCATTTGAGGTGCGAGCGGTATTTCGCCTGTTGGAACGCGCGAACCCAGTGATCGAGACTGATTCGTCCTTTTTTCCAGTACCAGTCGACAAAGAAGAATTTGATTCCGTTTTCCGCCGCCCACTTGATTTGCCAGTCGACGACTTCCGGGTTCCCTTCGTCGTAGTAGCCCAGAAGCGGCTTGCGAATCGGCGCGGCTTCGTCGATTTTGTCCCAGCCGGATCGTTTCGACCAGCCGGGGAAGTAGTACGCGCCGATTTCATAGTCGCTCTCGAGATCTTGCGGCTCGGGGACGTAATCCATTTTGGGAACGTTAAGCGCCTGGAGAACGTTGAGTTGCGGCTCGAAGTCGATCGACTGATTCCCGGCGTTCAGCGTAAGTTTCGTTTTGGTGATTCCCTGTTGGGAAACGTTGAACTTCGCGAGAATCCGATACGCTTCGCCCGGCGCGAGCGACGCGTCGGCGGGGAATTGGACGGCGCCGGACTTATCGGCGTCGACGGAAACGCTTTCCGCTTCCGAGGCGGTTGAATCGACGCCCTTGGACGCGAGACGGTCGCCCGTGGGATTGAATCCGAGCAGCGGATCGACGTCGATTTTCTGGAACGAAACGCCCGTGAGCTTCGCCGCGGACGTTTTCGAGTTCTGCGCGAGTCGGAACTTGTCCAACGCCGCGCCGCCGCTGTTTCTCACGACGATTTCATAGGAAAGATCGGCGCCTTTGTCGCCAAGGCGCGCCAACGCGATTTGCTCGCCGTTCCCCTGCGTCTCGACGACGCCTTCGCCGATCGGGTCTTTGGTAAACTCGATTTTCTTTAACGTCAGTTCTTTAGGAAGCGAAAGTTCCCAGCGAAAGACTTTCGAGCCCCAGCCGGAAAACGCGGACAAATCGACGTTTTTGGCGTATCGGTTCGGTTTCGTCGAGCCGACGTTGAACAGGGGCGCTTCGAGCGAGACGACGCCGGAGCCGACGTCCGTCAGGAATCGCAAACTCGCGCGCGGGAAGGGGCCGATCGCTTCAATCGCGGGGTCGCGTTCAAATTCCAGGTAGAGGTTCGAGCCGACCTTTTCGGGGTCGATCAGCCCGATTTCGCTTTCCCAGCCGTTGGCGTCGGCGTTGAGGTTGACCGCCAGCTTGTCGAGTTCTTCCTTCGTCCAGGAGTTCTTTTCGAATTCGGCGGCGTTGGAGAAATCGACGCTGAGGATGCGAATATAGTCGATTTCGACGTTCGCGCCTTTTTTGAGTTCCTCTTCGGTCGGTCTTCCGAGGTCGACGCGTATCTTAATGATTTGCGGTTCCTGGAGCCAGGCGGGCATAATCTGATACGTATGCCATTTTCCGTCGTGGATAATATCCCAGGACGCGGTTTTCGACTGCGAGAAACCGTTGTACTGCCCTTCGTTCGACGAAGCGAAGAAGACTTCTCCGGTGTGGAACCCGGTCGATTTCATGCGGATTTCAATAAATTGTCCGATCGCGGGCTTGATATTGAATTGCGGACTGACGACAAAAGGATCCCAGTCGGTGTAGTCGGCGCTGTAGGATCCGTCTTTTGCGACGGGTTTCGAGAGGCAGTTCTTGCCCCACGCGTCGACGTCGGCTTGCGTGTTAAAATCCCAGGAGAGCAACGTTTGCGGTTCCGAAGCGTCGGCTCGAAATCCGACGACGAACGACAAAACGAACGCAAAAGCGAGGACAGCGCGTAAGTCGCGCGTTTGAATGAAGCTGTTCATAACGTTTGCCAGGAGGTTAAAGGGTTCGACGATTCGCGTAAACGCGATTGATAAACGACCCCCGGATTATAGACGCGCGTTTACTCAAAGTCAAGAAAAAAACGCGCGCGTCGTTTCTTTTGTTGAACTTCGCCTTGTCGTCTGGTACAATGGACGCGCGCGCAAGCGCTTTTTTAGTGTTGATCGGGAGAAAGAAATGCGACGTTTTTTATCAATCGTTATCGGTTTATTGACAATAGTTGCCGCGAACTCGTTCGTTGCGAACGGCGCGGATCGGCAAGACTGGCTGTTGGATCCGACCCCGTTTGTCGCCGACGTCCAATACGACGATGCGACCGACGAGTTAAAGTTGACGAACGGCCTGGTCGAGCGACGTATTCTGCTCGCCCCCGATGCGGCGACGATTTCGCTTAAAAATCTGACCACGGGCGAGGAATATATTCGCGCGTTGGCGCCCGAGGCGCGCGTTACAATCGACGGCGCGTCTTATCCCGTCGGCGGCCTGACCGGCGCGCCGGTCGCCAACTACTGGAAGGAAGAATGGCGGTCGATCTCGCGTCCGTTGGATAACGCGTATACGTTCGAGCGATACGACGTCGGCGAGATCGAGGAGCGATTCGCGTATAAAAAGCGCCCCGAATGGCTCTCGCGCGACTTGCCGTGGCCTCCGAAAGGCAAGCGCGTCAGCTTGTATTTCCAGCCCCCGACCGTCTCGCTTCCTCCGACGTCGGGCGAAAAACTCTTTGAGGAGCCTTTTCTCGACGAGCTCGATTCTTCGTGGACGGTTCATACGAGCGAGTTGTCCCCGCGCATTTCGGTGACAAACGAAGGGAAGCCGGGCGAAATCTTCGCGCCCTCCGAAGCGTGCGCGTACCTTGAGCGCGACTGGATCGACGGAACCGCCGCGTTTCAAATAACGCTCGACGTCGGAGACGAAGACTATGCGAATTCGTGGGGGCCGGGCGCGGCGTTCCTCTTTGAGAACAAGACCGTTTCGGTTGTCGCGCGTCCTTATTCCCGTCAATACGAACTTTGCGTCGACGGAGTCGAGAAACTGGTCGGCTCGTTCGAGCGCGAAAAAGACGTCGTGTTGACCGTTCAACTGGCGAAGAATCCCGACGGAGCCGCCGCGCCGTACGCGCTCGTCGTCTTCGGAACTCAGCCGAACGGCTCGACGACGGAAGTCGGGCGCGTCGACGTTCCCGACGAGCCGAAGCGCGTGCGCGTCGGCAAAGTCGGCAAGGCGGGCTACGGCAAAGACTACTATAAAGACGGACTCCCCGAAGGCGCGAAGTTTTCTCGCGTTCATTTGAAGAACGTCGCGTTTTACGCGCCCGTTCCCGAAAGCGTCGCGAATGAAAAACTCGTCCTTCCGAACGTTGAAGTTCGCTACGAGATTTACGACGGCGCGCCGCTGATTTCCAAGAAGATTGTCGTCCGTTGCCCCGAGAGCGTTGGCGATCGGGAATTTACGCTCGATTCTTTCGTCAACGAAGAGCTTCGTCTTGTCGAGCCGGAATCGAACGTCGAAGACTCCCGACCGACGGAAAGCTTTAATATGACCGTTTTTAGCGATTACACATACGGCGGTCAGTATTACTCCGATATTTTTACGGACAGAGGGTATCGAATGAAGATCGACCCCGACTATCCCACGCAAGTCAATTACGCGCGCAAAACGCTCTGCCTGCTCGAATGTTCGCCCGAATTCGGCCCGTCGCAAATCGTTGGCAAAGACAAGCCGTTCGAGTCGACGACGATTTACGAGCTTCTTTTCGACGGTACGGATCGCGAACAGCGCGGTCTGGCGCAACGTCGCGCGATTCGAATCCTCGCGCCCTGGACGGCGGAGAATCCGCTGATGTTCCATAAAGTGAAAGCGTCTCCGGAAGAGGTTCGTTCGGGAATCGAACAGTGTCGCGAGACGGGGTTCGAGATCTTTATTATGAGTTTCGGATCGGGATTCAATCTCGAAAGCAAAGACAAAGAATATCACGCGTTATATAAACAACTTAGCGCGGAAGCGAAAGCGGCGGGCGTCGCGCTGGGCGGCTATTCGCTGACGTCGTCGCGAGGCGCCGCGACCGCCGCCGACAACGTCCATAATCCTCACCCGTGTTTCGGCGTCGGACCGTGTTTGCAGTCGAAATGGGGACAGGAGTATCTGCAGTCGCTCAAAGATTTTATGGAAGACGCCGATTTTGGCGTTTTTGAAAACGACGGGCCTTATCCCGGCGATTTCTGCGAGGCGACCGACCATCCGGGCCATCGCGGCAAAGAAGATTCCGTCTGGACGCAGCGCGAAGCGCAGGCGGATCTCTATCGCTGGTGCCGCGCGCGCGGAATTTACGTCAATCAGCCCGACCACTATTTCCTCGACGGCGGAAACAAGACCGGGATGGGGTATCGCGAGACGAACTGGTCCCTTCCAAGAGCGGAACAGGTAATTATCGAGCGGCAAAACGTTTACGACGGAACGTGGACCAAAGGACAGTCGCTCGGGTGGATGTTCGTGCCGCTGAGCCAATATCACGGCGGAGGCGCGGCGGCGACGATCGAGCCGCTCAAAGACCACCTGGATCATTACGACGCGCGATTCGCCAACCTTATCGGGTCAGGAACGCAGGCGTGTTGGCGCGGTCCGAGACTTTTCGACTGCGACGAGACCAAGGCGGTCGTCGTCAAGTGGGTGAATTTCTATAAGGCGAATCGTCGTATTCTCGACGGCGATCTCATTCACCTGCGGCGCGCGACCGGGCGCGATTGGGACGGCTGGCTGCACGTCGATCCCGATCCGGACGCTCAGACGCGCGGCCTGGCGTTCTTCTATAATCCGACGCAGGAGACGATCAAACGCGAGATCGTCGTTCCGCTTTACTATACCGGCCTGACGCAAAAGGCGACGGTCCGACTCGGCGACTCCGACTTGAATTTAAGCGAGCCGTTTGTCGTCGAGTTGAACGGCCGAAACGAAGCGGTCGTCGAGATCGAGATTCCCGCGGAATCGTATAGCTGGGCGACGTTCAATCCGGCGCCGTAGCCGTAACCGCGACGCGTCCCGACGTGTTTTATCCAAACAACCGCGACGCATAGCGTGTAATAAAAGCCGCAGGCAGAAGCGCGCTTCGTCGCGCGTATGCCGCCGGCAAACAAGGCGGCGCTTTGACACGGACAACAAGCCGGGGATGTAAATCCCCGGATGGTAATGATTAACGCAACGGTCCGCCGTCGGAAACATTCTTTCGCCAATTCAATCGATCGTCGCGTTCGCTTTCTTCCAAACGTTTTATTTTCTAACGATTATCTTGCAGTCTTGGGGGCGGCTTTGCGCATGTCGCGGCCTCCGTCGCCTTGCGTCGACGGCTCTCCGCGCTTCGCGCGGGACGCGTTGCGTGTAATAAAAGCCGCAGGCAGAAGCGCGCTTCGTCGCGCGTATGCCGCCGGCAACCTAACGCGGATCGTCGATTTAACGATTCTCCAAATAACGCGCCGCGAAAACGCATAATTGGAGCCGCAGGCGATAGAGCGTTTTGATGACGGCAACAAGCCGGGGATGTAAATCCCCGGATGGCGTTATTTAACGCAACGGTCCGCCGTCGGAAACATTCTTTCGCCAATTCAATCGATCGTCGCGTTCGCTTTCTTCCAAACGTTTTATTTTCTAACGATTATCTTGTAGTCTTGGGGGCGGTTTTGCGCATG
>JAFZNK010000111.1 GCA_017550965.1 Thermoguttaceae bacterium | reverse complement strand
TTCGTGACCGGCGACGACTACGGCGTCTACGCGAATAACGTCGGGAACGTTGCGATTACGCAATCGGTCGTCGTCGCCGAAGAAGTCGCCGTACGCTCCAACGTCGACGACAACCTCGACCTCGCCGCCTCCGTTACGATCGAGAACTCGACCGTCGTCTCCGGCGTCAAGAAGACCGAGGACGAAGAAAGCGACGAAACCGACGATAGCGAAACCGGCGATACGACCGAAGAGGAAGAAAACGATTACGAAGATAAACTCGAAGTCGTCGAAGGCGCCTACGCGCTCTACGGCAACGCCTCCTTCACGGTCGTCAATACGATCGCGCTCGGCGAAACCGACAACTCTTCCGACGAAGCCGAGATTAAACTCGACGCCAAGTACTCCTTGTTCAGCGCGAAAGTCGACGGCGAAGGCAACCGCGTCTACAACGCCGAAAAGCCGCTCTTTGCCGACGCTGAAAACGGCGACTACTCGCTCGCAGACGGTTCGCAAGCCGTCGATCGCGGCAATAGCGATCTCGTCGCTGAAACGCTCACGAAAGATATCGCCGGAAACGATCGTATCCAAGGTCATCGCGTCGATATCGGCGCCTACGAGTCCGATTACGACGGTCCCGATTGGGACGAGCCGTCCATCATCGTTACGACCCTCGAAGACGTCGTCGACGACCACGACGGTCTCATCTCGCTACGCGAAGCCGTCGAAGTCTACTTCCATTACAGCGAACTCGAAGACGGATCCATCGACGTCTCCGCGCGTAAATTCGACAAGGAAGCCGACGAGCGCGGCTTGACCGTTACCTTCGATCTCGCGGAAGCGGATCAGGAGAACGCCGTCATTACGCTCGCCAACGGCAAGACGATTACGATCGCCGACGTTATGACGATCCTCAATAACAACGAGTACGACGTAACCGTCAATGCTGGCGAAGCCGCCGCGGCGTTCACCGTCAAGGAAGGAGTCGGTAAGGATCTGTTCGGCGCGACCGTCGTCTTCGACGGCGTCAACGTCGCGACCCAGAAGAACGGTATCGTCTCCAAGTCCGGCGCCTCGATCACCTACAAGAACGCGACGATCGCCGGCGCTACCGCGAGCGGAGCCGGTATCGAAGCCGACGACTCCTTCCTCGTTACGGTCGATAACGCGACGATTACCGGCAACGCGTTCGGCGTCCTCTCCGACAGCGAAGTCGCCGTCGGCAACGGCTCCGTGATTACCAAGAACGGCGTCGGCGTCTACGCGCGCGGCGTCCTGGTCGACGCGTCCACGATTAGCGAGAATACCGAAGTCGGTATCCGCGCTAACGTCGATTCCGAAGACAGGGGCGGAATCGCGATTATCACGAACGGCTCCAGCGTCTATAAGAACGGCCTCGGCGTCCACGCGGACGGCGACGTCACGATTACCAACTCGTTCGTCGACGAAAACGTTAGGGGCGGCGTCCTTGCCGGCGGCGACGTAACCGTCGAGCAAACGGTTGCGGAAGAAGAAGAAGAGA
>JAFZNK010000110.1 GCA_017550965.1 Thermoguttaceae bacterium | reverse complement strand
TTGTTTCCTTCGACGACGAAGAAGCCGCGACCAAGTTCTACGTTCCGAAACAAGAGAGCGGTTCCGGCGCTGTTCTCGACGTCGATTTCTTCTCCGATCTCGAACTGGTCGACGAGCTGTTTGAGGACTAAGTCGCGCGTCATAAGATTAAAATTAAGATAGACTAGGGCGGGTTGCGCGTTACTCGCGGCCCGTGGGCAATATGTTAGCGTTCGGGACGCGTTGACTCCTCTTGATTTTAACGGATACGATCATGAGCCTTTTTTCTCTTATTTCTTTCGGCGGAAAGAAGAACAACATCAGTAGCAAACGCGTCGAATCGCGTAAATTGCGCCTCGAGGCGTTGGAAGATCGTCAGCTTCTGGACGCGGCGGCCGCCGCGCAGCTAATCGAGGATTCCAATCAAGTGCTTATCGTCAACACGCTCGAAGACGTAGTCGACGGCAACTATGACGTACTCTCCCTTCGTGAGGCGATTGAAGCGGTCAACACTGTTGGAGCGGAGGACGTAATTATAAGATTCAACGTTTCTGGCGTAACGACAGAGAGTCCGGGTACTATTACCGTCAATTCCGCGTTGACAATCAAAAGCCCCGTAACGATTCAAGGAGGAAACAAGATTATCCTCGACGGAGGATACAGGTATTCCATCAACGAAGAGACCGGCGAAAGCACGCTCCAGAATACCGGCGACCGTATTTTTGACATTAGGTCGACAGCCGGAGACGTTAAACTCGAAAAAATAACGTTGCAAAATGGTCATAAAGGCGATCAAAATGGCGGAGCTATCTACATAACCAGCGGCAACGGCGGCGTCCCTACGCTTACCCTTGACTATGTTACGTTACAAAACAATCACGCAGTTGGAGCGGGCGCGATTCTTGTCAAAGGCGCTAATCTGATCGTCGACCACAGCGTATTTTACAACAATTCGACAAACTATCACGATAACAAGGGCGTCGCTAAACTCGGCCCGGAAGCAGGCGCCCTCAAGGCGGAAGAGTCAAATTATGCGACTGCGAACGTGATCGTCAGAAACACGACTTTCAGCGAAAACCTTTCCATGTACGGCGGCGCTCTGTTAGCCGACTCTGCGGAAGTCACGATTACTAACGTTATTTTTGACGGCAACGTGGCCTCTGGAACGGATAAGACTAAGAACAGCGGAGGAGCCGTCTATTCGATCGACACAAAGTTGAACGTCTCAGACTCTCAATTTACCGGCAACGTTTCCAATTTCACCGGCGGCGCGATTTATTTCACTGGGGCCGAAAAAGTCTGCTCCATTACGAACGTCAACTTCGACTCTAATATTGCGATTGGAGACAAGAATTCTGAGAATAACGGCGGCGCTATCTATTTTGCCGAGGGTACAATAGGTAATATTAACGACTCCGTATTCATCGGCAACACGAGTCATGCGTATGGCGGCGCCGTTTTCGTGAACGGAGCTAGCGTTACCTCCAACAACAGTAACTATACCGGCAATGGGGCCGAGCTTGCGTACGGTAACAAAAACTACAAAACGTCAAACGGCGGCGCGGTCTACGTCGCCGGCGGAACATTTACCGTCAACGGCGGAACTTTTGACGGAAACGTCGCGACGGAAAACGGCGGCGCTATCAACGCCGCCGCCGGAGCTCTGACGCTTAATAATGGAACCTTTGTTAACAACGGAAAAACGACGTCGGCCGAGGTCAAAACGAAGCTTGGCGGCGCAATCTACGTCGCCGGCGGAACCGTCGAAGCCAATAGCGGCGTTTATACAGCCAACGCCGCGACCGACGACGGAGGCGCCGTTTTCGTCCTGAACGGAACTTTTAGCGACGTTAAGGGCAAGTTTACCCAAAACGTAGCAGACCGAAACGGCGGCGCAATCTACAACTCCGGAACCTTTACCGAAGTCAACGGCGAATTCCTCTCCAACTCGGCCGCTTCCGGCGGCGCCGTCTATAACAAGGACACTGTCGACGTCAGCACAAGTTCGTTCAGCGGCAATACGGCGACCAATGGTGGCGCGATTTATAACGTCGCAACTTCGAGCGACAGCTCGACGACGCTAACGAACGTCGCGTTGACCGGCAACGTAGCGACGGAAAACGGCGGCGCGATCTACGTCGAGTCTGGAACAGTCTCGTCCAAGGGCGGAAGTTCTTACGCAAACAACGGCAAAGAGGACGGCGAAATTACGACTGTCAACGGCGGCGCCGTCTATGTTGCCAACGGAACGTTCTCCGACGAAGGAAGCTCGTTCACGATCAACGCGGCGACAAAATACGGCGGCGCGGTTTACGTCTCGAACGGCGCGTTTGCCTCGGTCGACGGTAAATTTGAAGGGAACAAAGCGACTCGAGGCGGCGCAATCGCAAACTTCTCGCTTAACGGAACCGGCGTCTCCTTCAACGGAACGACCTCCTTTATAAACAACGTCGCGACGCCCTTGGCGGGGTCAAACGGAAGTTTTGGCGGCGCGATTTACAACGTCGGCGCTATCTCCATGAGCGTCGAGAACGGTACGACCGCCTTTATCGGCAATAAGGCGACCGACGAGAGCGGCGACCCCGTCGTTAATGAAAGCGGCTTGAACGGCTACAGCGGCGGCGCGATCTACAATTCGACCAAAGGTTCGAAAACAGGTTCGATCACGGCGAAGAACGTCGCTTTTGAAAACAATTTCGCGGGCAAATACGGCGGCGCGGTCTCGAACTTCGGAACGTTCAACGCTACGAACGCGACCTTCGCCAACAACGTCGCTTCGGCCGGCGGCGCGGTTCAGACTTCCGGAACCGCGACGTTTGCCGGTTCGACGTTCACGTCCAACGCGGCGTTAAAATCCGCCTATACGCTCGACGGCGGAACCGATTTCGGCGGCAACGGCGGCGCGATCTTCGCCAGCGGCGCTCGCAAGAGCGTTTCAATTAGCGGCACGACGACTTTTACCGGCAACCAGGCGGCTAACGCGGGCGGCGCGATCGATTACATCAACGGTTCGCTCTCGTTCGGCAGCAGCGATCTTGTTAAATTTGAAAACAACGTCGCCAGAACGGTCGGCGGCGCGATCGTCGCCGCCGGCAAGATCGACTTTGCCGACGGATTGAGCGCGTCTTCCTTCAATTTCACAGGAAACAAAGCGACTACCATTGACGTCTCCGGCGTCGACGGGACCTTCCATAGAGGCGCGGAAAACACGCAAGAGTCGAGCGTTACGGGCTTCTACGCGCCAACCGTCGCTATTGCCTGCGACGTCGCCGATCAGGATATCGCTACGATTGCGGAAACGTTCTTCGCCGATCCATACGTAGAAGAAAACGTATACGACCGCAGTTTAGTCGACGCTTTCGTGAGCTACAAAGTCGCAGCGTACAACAAGCTCAGTTACGCCGACCTGGCTTCTTCCTTTGAGACGGATCCGAATCGGATTCTCGTAGAAGTAACCAAGGGCGAAACGGTAGAAACTTCTACGTTGTCCAGGGGCGGTTCGCTCAATTTGGACGCGGGGTACAACGTCGTTCGCTATTGCGACGGCGCGTATTCCAGCGTCAACGACGCCGACGTCTACTTCCGCGCGAACATATACGTCGGTTCGGATTCCACGAGCGTGAGCGTGTCGAAGATCAACGTCGAAGGAATCGATCTTGGCGGCGGCGATCTTCCCGTCGGGGTTACGATCCAGGTTCGTTCGGATTCCAATAAGCCGATCGCCAAGTGGACGTTGGACTGGGGCGACGGAACCGTTAATGAAATCGCCAACTACGGGTTCACGTGCAACGCGTACCACGTCTACGGTAAGGGTACGGAAGCGACGACGTACAGCTTGACGATCTCGACGACCGACGAGAAAAACGTAACGACGACTTACGACGGCGTCGCCGCTGAATTCCATGTTCCAAAAGCGGAAAGCTCCGATTCAACGGACGGTTCCGGCTCTGTTCTCGACGCCGATTTCTTCTCCGATCTCGAATTGGTCGACGAGCTGTTTGAAGACTAACGATGATCTCGTTCTGATAGACAAACGCGGCGGTTCGGTTTGTTCCGGAACGCCGCGTTTTTTGTTGTCGACAGTTCGGCATTATATTATCGGTTTGTTTTCGAGCGCTTAATATAAATATCCGTTCACTTCAATCGCTTACAACGACAAGCCTGGCTCGTAAGAACCCGCTAAAAACGCCTCAAAAATTTTTTAATCCAAATAACTGTTTCCATTATCCTGTTCGAACAACAGTTGACGCAAAAGCCTTGATAAAAATCTTCAAAAAATCTCCCTATAACGCAACATTATGTTGACGTCAGGTTTCGCAAAATTAGAATAATGAAGGATGCACGTTTTGCGCTTGGTTCGCGCCGCGCTGGGAATTAGTTGTAATTTGGAGGATTATCGGGTCCCTCCTAACGCAGTTGTTACAGGTAAAACAATGAACGTTTTTTCTCTTATTGTTTTTAGCGGGAAGAAGAACAGTAATGACAAACAACCTCGCTCGCGAAAAATGCGACTTGAATCCTTGGAGGAGCGGCAGTTGTTGGCGGCAGTCGCCTCGTTTGTCCCCGATGAAAACGGAATTCCAACTTGTTACGTAACCACGCTTCAAGACTCCAACGATTCAGGCGACGATTACGTCTCCCTTCGCGAAGCAATCAACGCTATTCCGGCTCCGAATTCGGATGTGCCGACGCCCACGCCCGTTATTAAGTTCAGCGTCTCAGGAACGATTACCGTTAGTTCTCAATTGGCAATAGGACGGTCTGTAACAATTGACGGTGAAACTGACAATGGAAATATAGTTGTTGACGGCGGACATAAAGTCGATCCAGACACGGGCGAACAAATAAGCGCCGGCGTTTCTATCTTAAAAATTAACGGCAACACAAAAGACGTCGAGTTGAAAAACCTCACGCTACGAAACGGAAACGCGAGCGCAAATTCAGGCGGCGCGATCTACGTTGGTTCTGGATCGACGCTTGCAATACAAGGAGTTACGTTACAAAAGAACCAAGGCAGCAACGGTGGCGCCGTCTACGTGAGCGGGTCGGCTACTAAAACTACAATCGTCGACGTTTATGACTCCGCATTTAAAAGCAACACGGCGACAACGAACGGCGGCGCGATCTTCAGCAAATATGTGTCCCTGAACTTTTTTGGAGAGTGTTCTTTTAGCGACAACAGTTCCGCCAATGGAGGTGCGATTTACGCCGATACCAACTCCAACGCTCATTTTTATGCCAAAGGAGAAAGACTGAGTGAAGAAACGGCTGTCGCTGTCGACGGATCATACGTCTTTAACAACAACACGGCGACAACGAACGGCGGCGCGATTTACGCTAAAGGACTGTTAACATTTGGAAGCGTTGTTGAAACGGAAACAGAAGAAACCGGAGAAATAACGAGAACAGAATACGGGGTTTCCGCTACTTTTGAGAATAACAAGGCAACAGGCGGCAACGGCGGAGCTGTCGACGTTGAATCTTCTTCAACTGCGTTGACGATTGTTGGCGCCACAAACGAAGAATCAAAAACTGTTACGTTTTTAAACAACACCGCTGGTACAAACGGCGGCGCGATTTATGCCAATCTCAACGCCAGTTCCGGAAACGCTTACATCTCGAACGTTAAGATGACGGAGAACAAGGCAAGTTGGGGCGCTGTAACTGATCCCGAAAGCGGCGAAGTCATCGTTTCCGCCGGAAGCGGCGGAAACGGCGGAGCGGTTCATATAAAGGCGGCAACGACCGAGTTCATCGACGTCCAAATGAAAAACAATTCGGCATACAAAGGAGAAGCAACAACTACTTCTTTCGGGCATGGCGGAGCTGTTTACGCCAACGGTGGGACGGTTACAATCGACGGAGGATCGTACAGCGAAAACGTAGCGACCGAAAACGGGGGCGCAGTTTATGTCAATAGTGGATTGCTCAATGTTGATAGCGGTTTATTCAGTAAAAACACCGCAATCTATGGCGGCGCAATCTGGACCAAGGTAACCATGTCTATAAACTCTGCAGACTTTACTCAAAATAACGCCTTGGCTGACGGCGGCGCGATTTGGATAAATTATGCCACAACTACGATCAAAGGAGGAACTTTTGACGATAATCACGCCGTCGATAATGGAGGCGCTATCGCCAACATAAGAACGCTCGAAATTGCCAAGTACAATGACGAGGATACTCAATTTACAAATAACACAGCAAGCAACGGCGGCGCAATCTACTGCTCCACCGATAACACATCTGCTAATTTTCCGAAGGTTACGATAGACGGTGCGACATTAGAATCGAACACGGCGTCAAATAACGGTGGCGCTATTTACGCCCACAACTATCGGACTACGCTAAAAAGCGCTATATTAACACACAACGAGGCGGGTCAAAACGGAGGTTCCGTTTACGTGGACGGAACCGCTGGCAAAGACTTTTCAGTCACAGGAAGCACGCTTAGCTACAATAATGCGGCTAACGGCGGCGCCGTCTATAATTCGTTAAGCGGGGCGGGCGCCAATTTAGAAATGGAAAAAATAGAGTTGCAACATAACGTTGCAACTATGGACGGCGGCGCAATCTATGTCGCTGGCCAAAAAACGTCAATTAAAAACGGAACCTTATCAGACAATGAAGCACGTTCTAACGGCGGAGCAATTTATATCGGCGGCGAATCAAGTTCTACCGTTTCGCTCGCCTCAAACACTTTTACAAACAACACGGCGACTTTACACGGCGGCGCTATTTATAACGATTCAAATAAAACTGTCGACATTTCCGCAACGTCTGAAATGAAAACGACGTTTAACGGAAACCGCGCGACGCGTGGCGGCGCAATAGCAAACTATGGAAAAGCTGCGATTAATAACGACGCCGAATTCGTTAACAACATGTCGACGCCTCTAAAGGAAGATGCGTCCAAAGGGGGTTTTGGCGGCGCTATTTACAATGTGGGAACGTTCGAGATCAACAACACTTCCGGCTCGACAGTTTTTAACGGAAACAAAGCGACCGACGAAAGAACAGGTGAAAAGCCGTTTGTCAATAAAATTGGAGCTTTAAACGGTTATAGCGGCGGCGCTATTTATAATTCCGATGGAACAATTATAGCAAAGAACGTAGAATTTAAAGACAACTTCGCCGGCAAGTATGGCGGCGCCGTTTCGAACTTTGGTAAGTTTGAGGCGACGAATATAGCATTTACGAATAACGTCGCGTCTGTCGGCGGCGCTGTTCAAACTGCAGGAAACGCCATTTTCAAAGGCGCGACAACATTTACGGGTAATAAGGCGTTAAGAAGCGTTTATTCACTCGACGGCGAAGCAGACTTCGGGGGCAACGGCGGCGCGATTTTCGCAAGCGGCGACGATAACGACTTTAGTCTTACAAATACAATAACGTTCGACGGGAATCTGGCGGCGAACGCAGGAGGGGCTATCGACTATATCGGCGGCTCGTTAAATATTCGTGTAGGCAGTTTTGTTCTTAAAAACAACATCGCAGGAACGATCGGCGGAGCGATGATTGTCGCCAATGATATTTCTTTTATGACTACTGGCGTCGATTTGACATTCGAAGTCGACGACAGCAACGCTCTTGGAAACGTCTCCGTCAGCGATGAAGACGACGTTTTCCACAAAAGCGTTGAAAGCGGAGACTTTGCATGCGCCCCAGTCGTCGCAGCGACTAACGTTTCTGAAGAAAATATCGGAAGCATCGTAACTACAATACTTAACGGAAGCGACGTTTTACTTTACACGTTCTCGAGTTACAAAGAATTGACGTCCAATATCTTAACCTACGGCGATCTGGCTCGCTCTTTTAGTTCAGAACCGCAAATAATCGTTGCGGAAGTCAATGGCGGAGATCCTATCTATTTGTCGAGCGGTTCCGGCGCTGCAATTGCCTTGGAAACGGCGGAAGGGTCGACGGAAGGTTCGTTTACCGTTCGCTATTGGGACTCCAAACAAACGAATATCGTCTACGTTGCGAATATTCTGGTAAAAGACGACGCCAGCGTAAGCTTCTCTCAAATTAATCTTCCCGCGTCGTCGAATGGTTATCCTGTTGGAGCCAGAATTCAGATTACTTCGGATTCTAACACGCCCGTCGCTAAGTGGGAGTTAGATTGGGGCGATGAAACTGATACGACGGAAAGCAACAAACTGGGCTTTACCTTTAGTGCGTATCACATTTATGACGAATCCCGCGAGTACGAAGTAGAGCTCACAACGTGGACCGATCCAGAAGACGATAACACGATTCAGACGTACACATTCGTTCTTGACGTCGCTGAGGTTGGTTCTGACGCCGTTCTCGACGCAGACGCAGATTTTTTCGCCGATCTCGAACTGGTTGACGAGCTTTTTGAAAACTGATCGCTGATTTCGATTTAGCAGTCAAACGCGCGACGCTTCGAGTTCAACTCGAGACGCCGCGCGTTTTTATTGTTGGCGCATTTATCCACAAAACGACGATAGTGGGGCTTACTTCGTTTCAGCGTTTTGTAGCGCGACGTTTGAGTAATCTTGCGTTTCGAAATCGCCATTATCTACGTATTCGACCTACCCAAAACGGCGCGGCTCTATTTCTACGCGACGCGAAACTCTATTCCCTCACATTATCGGCTTTTATGAACCGACTCTCGATTCTTGTCGAGAGCTCTCCGCGCGGAAGCGCGATCTGGCTATCCGCCTCGGACTCAGCTAAGTTTCTCCGCCAGGAACTTCTTCGCGGCTTCGATCGCGGCGGGGACGCCGTCGGGGTTCTTGCCGCCGGCTTGCGCCATGTCGGGTCGACCGCCGCCTCCGCCCTGGACTAAACTCGCGACCGCTTTGATCCACTCGACGGCGCTGAATTTCTTTTCGACAAGGTTGCGCGTGGCGGCGGTAATGAGCGCGACTTTGCCCGCGCTTTTATCGACGTTCGCGAAGAAAATCGCGGCGTTTTCCGTCTTGCGTCGAATTTGATCGATCGCGTCGCGCAACGCGTTCGCGTCGACGCCTTCGCATACGAGCGAGACGAACTTCGTCCCCGCGACGTCTTCCGCTTTCGCAATGAGTTCGTCGACGGACACGGCGTCTTTTTTCGTCGCAGCTTCGAGCTCTTTGCGCAACTTCTTCGTTTCGGCGATTGTTTTCTCGACGCGCGCGACAATTTCGTTTGTCGGAACGCGCAACTCCGCCGCGAGAGCAGTCGCGATCTCGTCCGCTTCCTGCGCCTTTTTAACCGCTTCCACGCCGGTATACGCCGTAATACGACGCGTGCCCGCGCTAACGCTCTCTTCCGAAACGATCTTAAAGAACCCGACGAGCGCGACGTTTTTCAGGTGCGTGCCGCCGCAGAACTCCAACGACGGACCCATCTTAACGACGCGAACAATATCCGGATACTTCTCGCCAAAGAGCGCCATCGCGCCAAGTTTGCTCGCCTCTTCTTTGGGCATCTCCTCGCACGCGACCGAAAACGCTTCCAAAATCATCGCGTTAACGTCTTGTTCCAACAAGACGAGCGTCTCGCGATCAAGCCCTTTGTGGTTCGTAAAGTCAAAGCGCAACACGTCCGCGTCGACTTTCGAGCCCTGCTGATTCGCATGTTCGCCCAATCGCGCCCGCAACGCCGCGTGCAGCAGGTGCGTCGCCGTATGCGCGCGCGAGATCGCCGCGCGGCGTTTCGCGTCCACTTGCGCGGTCGCCGTCGCGCCGACTTCAAACGAGCCGCTTTCGAGCGTTCCGACATGAACGAGGAACTCGCCGTCGTATTGGGTCGTCTCGACGACGAATTTCGCGTCGTCGATAAGAATAAGACCGGAATCGCCGACCTGGCCGCCCTTTTCGCCGTAGAACGGGGTCTTGTCCAAAACGACGCGCAACTTCTTCGACGCGTTCGCTTCCGCCGATTCGACAAGTTGTTCGCCGTCGAGAATCGCCAGAACTTTCGCGTCGTCGACTTCCGTCGTCTGATAGCCGAGGAACTCGGGCGGATCGGTCGTCTTCTTAATGCCTTCGAGCGGATCGCGCTTGAAGAGCAAGTTCTTTTCGGCAAGTCCGGAGAGTTCGCCGTGGCGTTCCATCTCTTTGCCAAACCCGTCCCAGTCGAATCCGTAATTGCGCTCGCCCGCGAGCGTTTCGAACAGCTCCGGCGGGAACCCGTAAGTTTGATACATCTCGAACGCGTCCGCGCCGGCGACCGTCGCGCGTTTTTCTTCTTCCATCGTCTTAAAGACGTGGTCCAAACGACGCAACCCGCCGTCGATATTGCTCATAAACCGATCTTCTTCGGCGGAAATCACGCTTTGAACGCGCTCGACGGTGCCCTGAAGCTCCGGATAAGGCTCTTTCATCAGGTCGGCGACGACCGGAACCAAATGGAACAGGAACGGCTTTTTCATGCCCATCTGAACGCCGTCGAGAACCGCGCGACGCAACAGGCGTCGAATGACGTACTTTTCCTCTTTCGGGCCGGGATAGACGTTTTCATGAATCGCGAACGTGCACGCGCGAATATGGTCGGCGATGCGGCGCAGACGGCGACCGTTTTCGTTCGTCAAGTCGACGGCGTCGTATTTCTGCGAGCAAATTTCCGCCGCCGCGTCGACGAGCGGACGAAGCGAGTCGATGTGGAAGTTCGTCTCGACGCCTTGAAGCACGGACGTTACGCGCTCAAGCCCCATGCCGGTGTCGATATTTTTACTCGGCAGCGGACGCAAGTTGTCGGGCGGGTTCCCGACGCGATTGAATTGCGTGAACACGAGGTTCCAAATTTCCACTTCGCCCTGCGGAGTCTTATGATAGATTTCCGAACATGGGCCGCAAACGCCGTCGGGGCCTTCGCTTGGCGCGGAGGCGGGCCAGAAGTTTTCGTCTTCGTCGAGATACTGGAGTTTTTCGGCGGGCAACTTGATTTCGTCGAGCCAAATTTGCGCCGCTTCATGGTCGTCTTTATAGACGGTCGCGGACAGCATCTCGGGGTCGATCGCGAGCCATTCTTTGCTCGTCAGGAACTCCCACGCCCAGTGGATCGCTTCGCGCTTGAAATAGTCGCCAAAGCTGAAATTGCCGAGCATTTCGAAAAAGGTGTGGTGAAACGCCGTGCGGCCTACGTTGTCGATGTCGCCCGTGCGCAGGCACTTTTGACAGGTCGTCGCGCGCGTAAAATCGAGTTTGCAACGCCCGAGAAAATGGTCTTTAAATTGGTTCATGCCCGCGGGCGTGAACAAAACCGACGGATCCCAATACGGAACCAAAACGTCGCTGGGACGACGAACGCAGCCCTTCGTTTCGAAGAACGTTAAATACTTTTCACGAATTTCGTTAGTGGTAAACATCTGATATTATTATCGTTTCGTTGTTATATTGTTGACGGGCGCCGTTTGCGCCCGCGTGTCGTTTTCGTTCTGTCGTTTGACTATCGCTTGTTCTTCGCCGCGTAGAATTTCGAGCCTGTCGCGCGTTCTTCTTTCACCTGCGCCGCGAGCGTTTCGACAATATCGTCGACCGAAACAAGCGTCGATTCGGAATCCCAGCGCCACTTGACTTCGACTTTGCCGTCCGCCAGACCTTTGCCGATCGTAACGCGAACCGGGAATCCAATGAGGTCGGCGTCTTTGAATTTGACGCCGGGCCGTTCGTCGCGATCGTCGAGAATAACGTCGCAACCAGCCGCTTCAAGGCCGGCGGCGATCTTTTCGGCGGCTTCCATCGCGACGGGATCGGTCGCCTTGACAGGGCAGACGCAAATTTCGTACGGCGCGAGCGCGACGGGCCAAATAATCCCGAAATCGTCATGGCTCGTTTCGGCCAGGCCCGCGATGATGCGGCTCACGCCGATTCCGTAGCAGCCCATGATGATCGTTTGAAGCGATCCGTTTTCGTCCAGATACTTCGCGTTCAGCGCCTCGGAATATTTTGTTCCAAGTTTAAAGACGTGGCCGACTTCGATCGCGTTCTCCATGGTGAGCGGCTGCCCGCAACGCGGACACGCGTCGCCGACGACCGCGTTGCGAACGTCGCCAAAGACGTCGACGGTAAAGTCGCGGTCAAGATTCGCGTTGACCAGGTGCGTTTCCGCCTTGTTGGCCCCGACGATAATGTTGACGCATTCTTTGATCGTCGGATCGGCGACAATCTTGATCTTTTCTTTCAAGCCGACCGGTCCGGCGAACCCGACTGGCGCGCCGGTGACGCGTTCAATCGTCTTTTCGTCGGCCAATTCGACTTTCTCCGCCTGAAGCAGACGGCGCAATTTGTTTTCGTTGACGTCGCAATCGCCGCGAACGAGCACGGCGACGGACGTTCCGTCGACGTCGTAAATCAACGTCTTGACGACCTTTTTGGGCTTGGCCTTCAGGAACGCGCAAACCTGTTCGATCGTATGCGCGCCGGGCGTCGGGATTTCCGCAAGTTCCTTAAGAACTGCGTCGGCCGGACGAACGTGTTCCGTCTCGCCAATTTCCGCCTTTTCGACGTTCGCGGCGTAGCGGCATTTCGGGCAGTAGACGACGTCGTCTTCGCCGTTTTCCGACGGAACCATGAATTCGTGCGAACCGTCGCCGCCAATCGGCCCCGACTCCGCTTCAACCGGAAGATAAGGCAGGCCGCAGCGCGTGAAGATCTTGCAATACGCGTCGTACATCTTTTTGTACGTGACGTCAAGCGTGTCGAGATCCGTATGGAAGCTGTACGCGTCTTTCATCAGGAATTCGCTCGTGCGCAACACCCCGAACTTCGGACGTTCTTCGTTGCGGAACTTCGTCTGAATTTGATACAGAAGCAGCGGAAGTTGGCGATAACTCGAAACATATTGCGACACGATGCTCGTAATTTCTTCTTCGTGCGTCGGGCAGAAGACGACGGGCGTTTTCGTTCCGCCGCGAACAAGAGCCGTCTTAACGAGAACGTTTCCAAACGCTTCGACACGGTTCGTCTGTTCGTACAACGATTGAGGACACAGAGCCGTCATGAACAACTCGACGCCCCCGGCTTTGTTCATCTCTTCGCGAACGATGTTCGTCGCTTTATGCAGACATCGCCAGCCCAACGGCAAATACGCGTAAGCTCCCGCCATCACTTGCGAGATCATGCCGGCTCGAAGCATAAAAATATGACTGGGAATTTCCGCTCCGTTGGGAGTTTCTTTCATCGTCGGGATCAGCGTTTGCGACCATTTCATTTGGGCTTTCCTCCACCCTGTCAGGATTCGTTGCGAAGATTGAACGCGCGCGTCGCGCGGCAAGGACCGATCAAATCGCCCCGCGGCCGACGCTTGCGCGCCCGCTTGCGATTCGACGCGATCGGGTCTCCCTATTATATCGAAGAGTATCTTTTTTTTAAGGGGTTTGGTCAATAGTGAAACATTATTTGATAAGAAACGCCGACGCGCTCGCAATAGTCGGCGATCTCTTCTTTTAGCGCCAGCCAATAGGACAGGTCCCGACGCTGATAGATAGCGAGATAACCTTGATAATATTGAGGATAACGCGCGTGAATATACGCAAGAATATCTTCTTTGTAGCCGGGCCGCAAGTTGAGATTCTCGAACCAGATCGCGTCGACAGTCGGCGCGGCGCGGTCGACGATCGCGCGGAAATCGGTAATATACGGAAAGATCGGCGACATGAAGAGTATCGTCGGAATCCCGGCGCTTCGGCACGTTTCGAGCATGTCAAATCGTTCGGCGATCGTCGACGCGCGATCCATTTCTTCGCGAAACCCCTCGTCGAGCGTGTTAATCGAACTGACGACGCGGATTCCGCGTCGCTCTTGCGAAGACTCGTCAAAAAGCGTCGCGGAACGTTGAAAGAGCCGCGTCCTGGCCTTGAGAAGATCAAGATCGCGCAAGAGCAAATTCGATTTCGTCGTGATCGACAATTCGCATTCGATCGGCGCAAGTTCTTCAAGAATCCGGCGCGTAACCTTATATTTCGCTTCAAGAGGATTGTAACAGTCGGTAACGGACGACATAAAGACCGACTTGCCCGTCAGGCGTTTTTTACCAAGCGGTTTTGAACAGCGTTTGACGTCCAGAAAATCGCCCCAAAGTTCGTTGTGGTTCGTCAGGCGGCGCATAAACGACGCGTAGCAATAACGGCACGCGTGCGGACAGCCGACGTACGGATTGATCACGTAGTCGCTTAGTTTCGACGGCGACACGTAATCGGCGACTTCAATTTCTCGTTCGATCATCGCTCAAAATAAAAATACGGCGGCAAACGTCCCTGAGAACGCATGCCGCCTTTAACGGAAGTTCGCGCTAATCACGCGAGGAAACAGAACTCAGAACAAGCCGCCTCGGCCAAAGAGCCCTCCGCCGCCGCCAAACCATCCGCCGCCTGGGCCGGAATCGCTTTGCGGATTGAACGCGTTCGTGCCGCTGCTCGTCGCGTGAGGGGTCGTGTCGACAAGCGGAGGCGGCGCGGCCATCGTCTTGATGTTCGAAACGCTCGTCGGATAGCCGTTCGCGACTTTAGACTCTATCGTTCTGGGCTCTGCTTGCGCGTTTCCGCCGCGTTCTTCGGTCGGAGAAGGACGATCGATCACCAACCCTGTCGAGTAGCCTCGCACGGTGATCGCGTTATTCGCGATCGGACGACGCGAATTGTCGGTGCCGCCGTAAGAATCTTTGCCGCCGTGATCGACGACGAAACTAAAGTTCGCGCCGCAGTTCGACGGAGCGTGATACGAAAGCTGGCCGTTCGCGTATCCTTGATAGTTGCCGCGATACGTGTCGTTGCCGCGGAAGTTCAAAATCGCGCCGATACTGCCTTCGCCGCCGCAACCCTGGGTCAGGCCGCCGGTCGCTTCGAAGACGTCGTCCCCCTCAAAATCGACGAGGAAGCCCGCGCCAAGGTCCCAGCCCATGCCGACGCCCATGATCGTGCCGCCGTAAACGTCGTCCCCAAAATCGTCGAACAGATAGCCGACCGCGTAGTGGCAACCGAATCCGGCGCCAAAGCGTTGCCAACGTTGCTCGCGGCGTTTCGAACCGTCGTACATCGTCGACGTCGCCGCGTAACGAATATCGTCTCCGGCAAAATCTCGCGCGATTCCAACGCCCATCCAGTAGCCGCCGCCGTGTCCGAAATAGTCGTATTCGTACGCGTCGTCGCCGCCGCCGTCAAGGAGCAATCCGATTCCGCCGCACGCGACGCGACGAATTCCCGCGCCGATTCCCTGCCCCCAGCCGTCGTAGCCGGGATGTTCGGGATAGGAGTCGAAGAAATAGCCGCCGACGTAGTAGTGGTCTCTTCCAGATTTGTCCACCAACGCGCCAAAACCGCCGGGCGCTCCGAAACCTTGGGCGATGAGCGCGGCGCGATAGTCGTCGTCGCCGTCGCGATCGAGCAAAAGTCCAAAACCGCAAAGCGAGGCGCCTTGAGCGCGTCGGAATCCGAGATATTTGTCGTTTCCTCCGTCGTTAATGAGCGCGGCAAAACCGCCGATCGCGCTGCCCTGACATATGTCCTTGGCCAGATAGGAGTCGTTCCCCCCGTCGTCGTACCACATCGTCACGCCCAGAACGGCGCCGGCTTGAATCGCGTAATTCTTGCCGGTATATTCGTCGTTACCCTTGCCAAAATCCAGAACGACCAAAAGAGGCCGATTCAAAACGCAGGAGCCTTCGCGGTAGACGTCGTCGCCGCCCAAGTCGATAATGCAGCAGACTTTCGAATATTTGTCCAGATCCCAGACCGTTCTGTTCTTATCGCCAATGAGGACGTCGCCGGCTTCGGTCGAAACAATCCCGACGACCTGATCGCCTTCGATTCTCGTCTTTTCAAGACTGTCAAAATCGATATTCGCAAGTTCGGCCAACGTGCGTTCGTTAAGGAGCGAAAGAACCGCCTCGCCGGCGTCGTAAAGCGCGCTCTTATTCATCTTGCTCATCGCGTCGATGAGATACTGACCGCGACCGCGACTGTCGATCGTATGCCCGCTGTGAACCTGGCCGCAAAAGATCGGATAAGCCTCGTTCATCACGGCCGCAAGATCGTTTTTGCTCATTGGCGCCACCGCTTTCGCATGGAAAGACGCCGCCTCCACAAGAGCGCTTTTAAGTTGCTCGAGCGCGTCGGTCGGACTCGTCGCGGCCTGACGCGCGACCGCTTCGTGACGCATGGGAACGTCCATGCGAACGCGAGCGAAACGATAACCGTCGAGAACCTGAAGTCCGCAGCCCATAAAACTCTCGGCCCAAACGCGCGACGCAGACTCGGTCTCGTTGACGGAGTTCAACGGGTCTTGATAGAGTTTTTCGTACCAGCTTAATCGGCAACGATTGTTCAATTCGTTTCCTGTTTGCAAGCTGTTCGTCCTCGAACGAATACTTGCGTTGTAGGCGCGCCAACGAGCGTAAAGTTCCGCTCCCCCGTGCGCTTTTAACTGTTCCTGAAGGTCGGAACTCATATCGCGAACGGCGCGGTCGCCGCCGGGATATCCAATTTCAATTTTCTGGCAGGTATTGCCGCCGATCGGTTGTTCGATCGTCGGACTGGGAACGTCCGCCGACTCCGCTTCGTTTGCTTGCTCGGCGACGGCGTCTTCGGTGACGTCCAGATCAGTCAGGCGAACGCGCGCGTCGGGGGCGTCTTCGTCGTCGGACGACAACGCTCGCGCTTTAACTTCGGCGGGGATATCCGGCCCTTGCGCGTCAGTCGCCGATTGCGTAGTCTCGCCGGTCGCCAAAGGAACTTCGTCGGTCTGAGGGGCGTCGACCGAAACTTGCTGTTCTTCGGTAGGAACCTGGGGTTCTTCGATCGAGGCCTCTGGAGAAATCTCTTCGGCGGGCAGTTCAATTTGGGGTTCTTCCGCAGGCGCGGGATCCTGAGCGAGCGGAGCGTTCTCCTGACGCGAAACGCTCGACGCGTTCACCACAAGGAGATTCGGCTGGGATTTCGGTTGCGAATTTTGCTGGAGATTCTGTCTCCCGTCGCGCAATCGCACGAACCCTTGCGGCGCCATATCGGGTCGCGACGGATTGTTCTGCGAATCCCTTCCGGAAAAGGCGACGCCGGGATTCATGCCAAACATCGCGCGCATCGGGCCGCGTTGAGCCGATTTTGCGGCGGAAGGTTCCGGAGCTTTGGAAGCGTCGGCGGCGCGCGCGGTCGCCGACGCGCCGAATCCCAAAATCGCTAAAACAGATAAGCCGATCGCCAGACGAAACGTCGAGAGCTTGTTCAATGCAGACATATTCAATTCCGTTTTCTAACGCGGCGCGCCGTCGCGACGATCGTTTCAAAACCGCCGCGAAAATCCGACTCCAAAAGCCGCGTCGTACAATATCGAATCGCGCGAAAACGCGATCGTAACGCCGACAAACCGTCGTTCGTCGACTTCCTTAAAATCTCATGTCGAAGGCGTCGCTCAAAGGCGACGTCGGCGCGTTCTCCGCCGAGAATACGCCATATTCTTTTTTCGTCGATATCGACTAAATACTTCACAGGAACTTTCACCTTCACGGCAAATAACCCCGAGGCGAATTCCCTTTGGCAAGACTGTTCAAATAGGAAAGAATGGGAAAATTTTCCGGCATAGTCAAACGGCGCAATTTAGACTCAAAAAGCGACAATCGAGCCCTTGCGACGCTTTTAAATCTTTCTTTCGTCTCAAACGTTAAAATCGATAAATTATTTGAACTTTGCAAAAAAAATCGACAAAAAACGCGATTTTCGCAAGTTAATACTTGCACAAGAGCCCCCCGGAAATTATGATTTTAAATAGTGTCGAAGCGTTGTCGACCACGCGCCCGAACAAGGCGGAGAAGACGACGGTTCGCCTGTGACAAAAACAAACGGAACGTTCGCGTTTCGAGCGTCGCGTTTTGAGGTTCGGTCTAGCATTGGGCTCTTCAAGACGAAACGACGCCCCGCGTGAGCTTCGAGCGGCGTCGCTCTTGTCCGCGCGCGTCGGTTGTCGTCGGACTCCAATATAAGATTTTCACCGTCAAGCCTAATTTGATTTAGGAGATTTTCATGAGTCGGAGCAATTTCGTCCTTCGTTTGAGCGCGATACTAGCGCTAATCGTCCTCTTTACCGTTCCCATGCCGACGGCTTACGGACAGAACTA
>JAFZNK010000109.1 GCA_017550965.1 Thermoguttaceae bacterium | reverse complement strand
ATACAATCGTTCTTTTCTTCACTTTTTTATTTACAATCGGCGTCGAACATGGTATCATTGTTTCCAGACAAAGAGCGAGGCGCGCGCTTCGCGAAACGAGAAAGGGAACGAACCATGAATTCCGATCAATTAAATTCCTTTGAAATATTGGACGAAGCTCCTCTTACCGACAGCCAAAAGGGCGTTTATTTGGAGCGCGTCGCCGACGCGAGCGGGACCGCGTACAACTGCCCTTACGAATTTGTTTTTCCCGCCGACCGACTCGACGCGCGCCGTCTTGCGCAGGCTCTCGACGCGGTCTTTGCCCATTATTCCGCTTTTTCCGCGCGACTGCGCGTTCAGGACGGGGAGCCGTCGATGATCCTGCTCGCCGACGGCGCTCCTAAAACCGACTATTTCGAGCTGACCGAAGAAGAATACGCCGAGAAAAAGGCGTCGTTCGTTCGGCCGTTCGACCTCGACATGGGCGAGTTGGCGCGCGCGGAACTCGTCAAAACGGAAAAGGCGATTCGTCTTCTTTTTGACGCGCATCACGTTATTTTTGACGGCGGAACGTTGCGGCTCCTCAAGAGCGCGCTCGATCTGGCCTATCGCGGCGAGGAACTCCCTCCGGAACAAACGACGCTCTTCGACGCGTCCCGGCGGGAATTCGAACTCGAAAAAAGCGGAGCCAACCGGAAATCGTACGAATATTTCGACAATTTGCTCGGCGGAATCGACGTCGATTCCGCCCCGATTCCGGACAAAGCGTCGCAGGGCGTCGGCAAAAAACGCGAATTGTCGGTCGATCTGGACGTCGATTTCGAAGCGCTCGGCAAATTGGCCGTTGCGAACGACGTTTCGGAAAACGTCGTCTTTCTTTCGGCGTTCGCTTACGCGCTCGCGAAATTCTCCGATCAAAACGAGGCGCTCTTCGTAAGCGTTCATGACGGACGGCGAAACAACGGGCTCGACCGCACGTCCGGAATGTTCGTGAAAACCTTTCCGCTCTATTTCAAAATCGACGATTCATTAAACGTCGCCGAATTTGTCCGGCGCGTTAAAAAGAACTATAAGGAGACGATGAACAACTCCGACGCGTCGTTTGTCGAACTCGCCAATCGGTTCGCGATTTCCTCGGACGTGAAATTCGTCTATCAGGGCGCGTTGCTCGATCCGCCCGTCGTCGACGGCGTCAAAGGCGAAGTCGTCGAACTTCAGACGGACGATCCGCGTTCCAAACTCGACGCGCAGGTGTTCAAGACTGGAGAGAAACGAACGCTAAGACTGAGCTATAGGGACGACTTGTATACCGACGAACTCGTCGGGCAATTCGCGTCGCTCTTCATTCAAATCGTCAGGGGTGTGACGGAGGTCGAAACGCTCGGCGATATCGTCTTGACGACCGACCGGGACCGCGAATTTGTCGATCGATTCAACGCGACCGAACGCGAATACGACTCTGAAAAAACGGTCGTCGACCTCTTTGAAGAAGCGGCGGCGCGCAATCCCATCGCGCTGGCCGTCGCCTACGCCGACCGCCGCCGGACGTACGGCGAATTCGACCGTCTCACGAAAAAACTCGCCTCCTATATCGCGAGCAAAGGAATTGGGCGCGACCGTTTTGTCGCGATTCTCGCCCCGCGCGACGACTACGCCGCCATTGCGACGTGGGGCGTCGTTCGCTCCGGCGCCGCCTACCTGCCTCTCGATCCGTCGTACCCAAAAGAACGACTTAATTACATGGTCAAAGACGCCGGAGTCAAAGCGCTTGTGTGCGACCGCGCGCTCCGCGACCTGCTCGACGAATACGACGGCGACGTTCTGTATACCGACGAAATCGAAGCGCTTCCGGAAGACCCCGACTTCCGCGCGTACGTCAAGCCGGACGCGTCGCTCGTGTTGATCTACACCTCGGGCACGACCGGCAAGCCCAAAGGCTGCGTCCTTCTCAACAAAAACGTCGTCGGATTCTATCGCAATCATTGCGAAGTCATGCAAATCGACGCGAGTTCAAAAGTCGCGTCGTACGCCAGTTTCGGATTCGACGCGGGCGTTATGGATCTTTTCACGACGCTCATGGCCGGCGCGGAACTCCATATCGTGCCCGACGAAATCAGGCTCGACCTGGACAAAGTCGACGAGTTCTACTGCGTCAACGGTATAACCAACGGGTTCATGACGACGCAAATCGGATCGCGATTCGTTCAGGAAACGCGCTCGACGACGTTGAAGAGTTTCCTGGTCGGCGGAGAAAAACTCACGCCTTTCGCGCCGCCTCAGGGAATTCGATTCGTCAACGGCTACGGACCGACCGAAACAATCGGATACGTATGCAGTCGCGTCGTCGACGACGACGCGCCGATTCAGCCGATTGGCAAACCGAACGGAAACACGAAGTTATACGTCGTCGACAAGTCGGGACGACTCCTGCCTCCCGGCGCGTGCGGCGAATTGTGCGTCGCGGGCGTTCAGGTCGGATTCGGGTATTGGCGCCGTCCGACAAAGACGATGGAATCGTTTGTAACCAATCCGTTTACCGACGATCCCGTCTACGAGCGCATGTACAAAACCGGGGACGTCGTTCGACTTCTGCCGTCGGGCGAACTTGACTTTGTCGGTCGGCGCGACGGCCAGGTCAAGATTCGAGGGTTCCGCGTCGAACTTGCGGAAATCGAACAGATCGTCAAGCGGTTCCCAGGAGTGGAGGACGCGACGGTTCAGGCGTTCGACGATCCGTCGGGGGGTAAATTTATCGCGGCGTACGTCGTCGGCGACGAAGCGCTCGACGTCGACGCGCTCAACGCGTTTATCGGCGCCGAGAAACCCTCGTACATGATCCCCGCCGTAACGACGTTTGTCGACGCGATTCCGCTCAACGTCAACGGAAAAGTCGATAAGAGAAGACTGCCCGTTCCCGTGCGAAAACTCGACGCCAGCCGCCCGCCGGAGACGGAAACGCAACAAAAGATTTTCGATCTTGTCGCGGAAGTCGTCGGAACGCGCGAATTTGGAATCGACGTGTCGATTTACGCCGCCGGACTCAGCTCGATAGGGAGCGTCAAACTTACCTGGCTGCTTTCCAGGGCGTTCGACGTCGCGCTTCAAATTAAAGATCTTAAAGACGCCGACACGGTCGAAAAACTCGAGCGGTTGATTCTCGAGCGCGTCGGAACCGAAGAGACGTTCGACGTTCTCTCCGATTATCCGCTCACGAAGTCGCAGGAAGGCGTCTTTATCGAAAGCGTCGCGCGTCCGAACAGTCGCGTCTACAACATACCGCTGATTCTCAAATTAGATCCGAGACTCGACGACGAAAAACTCAAAAACGCCGTCGCGGAAACGATCAACGCGCATCCGTTCCTCATGACCGTCTTCTTCTCCGACAAAGACGGAAACGTCCGGCAAAAACGCGACGATTCGCTCGTCTTTTCGGCTTCTGAAGTCCAGGTCGTCGACGTCGATTCGTTCGACTCGATTTACGGCGATCTGGTCAAGCCGTTCGAGATATTGGGAGGACGGCTCTTCCGCGTCGAATTGATACGCGCTCAGAAAGGCTCGGAACTCTACTTGTTCTTCGACGTTCATCACGCGATCGCCGACGGAGCGAGCGTGGCGATTCTCGTCTCCGATTTCCAAAGGGCGTACGCCGGAGAAACAATCGAACGCGAACGCTTCACCGGTTACGAAGTCGCCGCGCTCGAACAGCGAAAACGCCAACGCGAAGCGTATGACGCCGCCGTCGCGTTCTACGACAAACTGTTCGAAGGCGCCGAAACCGACTGTCTGCCGAAACCGGACGCCGATCCGACTCAGAGCGGCAAAGGGTGTAAACGCGTCGTTCTTAACGAAAGCGAAGCGCTTGCGGAAAAAACGCTTGCGTTCTGCGCCAAAAACAAATTAAGCGTCAACGCGCTGCTGTGTTCGGCGTTCGGCTTCACGCTCGCGCGATACAACGCGAACGACTGCGCGGTCTTCAACACCGTCTTCAACGGCCGAAGCGATTCGAGAACGCACGACGTCGTCTCGATGCTCGTCAAGACGCTGCCTCTGGTCGTTAACGTCGAGAGAAAAACGCCCGTCGGACTCGCCAGAGAAATCGGCAAGCAGCTTACGGACAGCATGGCGTACGACGTCTACTCCTACGCGGAATTGAGCCGAAACTACGGCGTTAAAAACGACGTCGTTTTCGTCTATCAGGGGGACGATTTAAGCTTCGATTCCTTCTGCGGCAGTCCGGCGAAGAGAATCGATCCGCCGACAAGCGACGAAAAAGCCCCGTTGACTTTCCAGGTCTTCCTCAAAGGCGGAAAATTCGTTTACGAGCTCGAATACGACGGCGCGCTCTTCACGGAAAAATTTATCGCGACGTTCGCAAGCGCTTTCGACAAAGCGGTTTCTGAATTTCTGCAACGTTCAAGACTCTCGAACGCGTCGATTCTTACGTCCGACGTCGAGGCGGAAATGGACGCGTTTAACAATACCGAACACGTTTACGACGCCTCGAAAACCGTCGTCGATCTGTTCCGCGAACGGGCGGAGAAACGTCCGAACGACGTCGCGGTCGTCTATAACGACGTCAAGTTGACGTATCGCGAACTCGACAGGATTACCGACAATATCGCCGCGCGCCTCGTCGACAAAGGCGTCGCGCGCGACGAGTTTGTCTCCGTTCTGGTTCCGAGAAACGAGTTCATGCCGATCGTCGCGATGGGCGTTTTGAAGTCGGGCGCGGCGTATCAGCCCCTCGATCCCACCTATCCCAAAGATCGAATCGCCTTTATGATCGACGATATCGGCGCGAAACTGCTCGTCGCCGATCGCGGTTTAATCGACCTTGCGAGCGATTTTCGCGGAGACGTTCTCTATACGGACGAAATCGCCTCGCTGCCCGACGCCAGGCCGGAAGGCGTCGAGATAACGCCCGAGAACGCGTTTGTTACGATCTATACGTCGGGCACGACGGGAACTCCGAAAGGCAGCGTGCTCGATCACGGCGCCGTCGTGTGCCTGGAAAACTACCATACGCGCGTCTTCGAGATCGCCGAAGGGTCGAGACTCGCCTCGTGCGCCAGTTACGGGTTCGACGCGAGCGTCATGGATATTTTCGCCGCGCTTACGACCGGCGCGACGATGTACGTCGTGCCCAACGACGTCCGCGTCGACGTTCTCAAACTCGAAGAGTTCTTCTGCGCCAATAAGATAACCAACGCGTTCATGACGACGCAACTGGCGCGTCTGTTCTGCTTAAACGCCAAATGTCCCACGCTGAAGAATCTGCTCATGGGCGGCGAAAAACTCGCGCCGTTCAATCCGCCGGAAAACGTCGCGTGCTACAACGGCTACGGACCAAGCGAAACGCTCGCGTACGTCACGCTTTACCGCATTCAAAACGACGGTCCCCACCAGCCCGTCGGCTATCCTAATTCGAACGTAAAATTGTACGTCGTCGACAAATACGGAAATCGTCTTCCGTTCGGCGCGTGCGGCGAACTGTGCATCTCCGGAAGACAGCTTGCGCGCGGGTATTTCCAACGCCCGGAAAAAACGGCGGAAGTCTTTGTTCCTAATCCGTTTAGTTCCGAGCCGACTTACGAGCGCATGTATCGCACCGGGGACGTCGTCCGAGAACTGACCGACGGCGCTTACGACTTCGTCGGCAGGCGCGACGAACAGGTGAAGGTCCGCGGATTCCGCGTCGAACTTACGGAAATTGAACAGATTATTCGCGAGTTCTCCGGCGTCAAAGACGCGACGGTCCAGGCGCTCGACAGTCCGTTCGGCGGCAAATATATCGCGGCGTACGTCGTGAGCGACGAGGAAATCGACGTCGACAAGCTCAACGCGTTTATCGGCGCGTCCAAGCCGCCTTACATGATCCCGACGGTTACGGTTCAAATCGACTCGATACCGACGACCGCCAACGGCAAGGTCGACAAACGCAAATTGCCGAAGCAGGAACGAATTGCGAAAAAGACGGGGCTCGAGCCGGAATACGCGGTCGAGAGCATGTTCTGCGATATTTTCGAACAGGTTCTTGGGCTTGACAAAGTCTACGCGGACGACGACTTCTTCCAAATTGGCGGCACGTCGATTTCCGCCGTGCAGGTCGTCGTTAAAGCGGACAAAGCTGGGTTCCCCATCGTCTTTAAGAACGTCTTTGACAATCCGACGCCGCAAAAACTCGCCGCTTTCGCGTTGCAAGGCAAAGAGAACGACGTTTTCGCGCCCTCCGGCGCCGAAAAAGAAAAGTTCGACTATTCCGCGCTTGACTACAACGTCCCCGCGAACCTTGACAAGATTCGCAACGACGGAGTCGGCGACGTCCTGCTTACGGGCGCGGCGGGGTTCCTTGGAAGTCACGTTCTCAAAGAACTTCTGACGACGACCGACGCGAACGTCTATTGCGTGGTTCGGTCGAAGAACAACCTTTCGGCGCAAAAACGCTTCGAAATGATCATGACCTATTATTTCGAAGACTGGTTCCAGGACAAATTCTACGATCGTGTTCGCGTCGTGGAAGGCGAGCTCGGCGACGCGAACCTTGAGGACGAACTCGCTCAGTATCGGTTCGACACGATCCTTAACTGCGCCGCGAACGTCAAGCATTTCGCGCGGGGAAACGAGCTGATCAAAGACAATTTCGGGGGCGTCGAACAACTCGTCCGACTTGCCGAACGCACGGGCGCGCGACTCGTCCAGGCGTCGTCGCTGAGCGTCGGCGGAGAATCGGTCGACGGAAACGTCCCGCTCGACTTCAAGTTGACGGAAAACCGCCTGAATATCGGTCAATCGTTGGAGAACAAGTACGTCTACTCGAAATATCTCGCCGAACAGGCGGTGATCGACGCGATTTCGCGCGGTAAAATTCGAGGCAAAATCATACGGTTCGGCAACCTGGCGGCTCGCGAAAAAGACGGCGAATTCCAGGTCAACGCCCTCACCAACGCGTTCATGAAGCAGATGATCGGATATCGCAAACTCGGATGCTATCCCGTCGACATGATGGACGCGGAGATCGAATTCTCGCCGATCGACTACGCCGCCAAAGCGTTTGTGCTGCTCGCGGGAACGCCCGACCAATTCACCGTCTTCCACGCTAAGAACTGCCACAGCGTTCATTACGGGTATTTTATCAACGCGATGAACAAGTTGGGCTTGCCCGTCGCGGTCGTCGACGCGAAAGAATTCGCCGAACGGTTCAGGAGCTCGATTCGGGAATCGGACGACCTCGCGCCGCTCGCGGGTCTGGTCGCGTATCTTAATCGAACCGACGACCTTCCTACGGAAGTGACGAAGTACACGGGCAAAGCGTCGAACACGGAGCTCGGTCATACGCGCATGCGCGTCGGCTCGGACGCGTCCTTTACGACTAAAGCGCTTTATCGTTTAGGGTTCGCGTGGCCGCTGACAAGCGCCGAGTACCTTGACAAAATGATCAAGTTGCTCGCGGAAATCGAGTTTTTCGAGACGAATTGAGCGCTTGCATGACGTCGTCGCCGAAAATATACCGCGCCGACGCAAACGCGCTCGAGAACGCGGAACTCT
>JAFZNK010000108.1 GCA_017550965.1 Thermoguttaceae bacterium | reverse complement strand
TTTCCACTGCGCGCTAGGTTAAAAGACGCAACCATATGGGGAGCGGAATTGCCTTGATTTGTTTTTTGTTGCAAACCATATGTCACATACTGTCCGCGTAGTTGAACAGGAAGCGTTATTTGCTTACCCTGATTGTCAGTGATAATTACATTTACCTCATGTTGCTGATACAAATCGTTCGTTACAATCGTATAGGACAGAGTAAAATTTCCCTTAATAGCTAGCTTAGCATATTTGGCCTCTTGAAAGGTTCTTTCATCCGAATTAGGACGAAGAACCTTCATGTTGCCGAGATTAGAGATAAGCATGCCGTTGGAACCGCTCCACTCGTCGGGCCAGTCGCCGAAATCGGCTTCTTCTAATTCGAGAACGTAGCGTTGCTTTGTATCCTGACGTGCGAGAACAGACGACGATTTCTGCGCGGCAACCCGCAAGTTGCTAATAGCAATTTCTGGATCGGACATAATAATACGCGCGGAAACGAGCGTTCCAAATTCTGGCTTTCTTACGGCGACAATTTCCGAGTCGAACCCCTCTTCTTTAAAGTTAAAATTCCCTTTTTGAGCGTCCTTTCGAATAATCACAAACGTGCGTTTCTCTTTGCTTGAGTTTTGCGTTTCAAATTCTTTTGCGTCGTCGAATTTACTCCTAGCATTCTGACCGCGAAAACTAATTGAAGTCGTTAGTTCCAATCCTTTTTCATCAACTAAAATAACTTGTAATTCATGCTGCTGATAGAGCTCGCTAACGCCAGCCGTAAAAGAAAAAATAAAGCTACCCGATTGCTCAAACAACCCGTCGAGATCGACTTCCGTAATTCCCTTTCGCGCTAGCTTAATCGCTGGCGAATCGCCAAACATAGAAACGGCGATATTATCAGAAGCCGCGCGCCAACCGTCCGGAAGATCGCCAATTTCAACCTCGTTTAGATCGAGTTCGTAATTGCGCGCCTTATAGGAATTGGGACGCGACGGCGCGACGGTCGGTTGATCGCTCGTCGCGCTCAACGCTCGATCAGCATCCACGGTCTCTTGACTCGGCCGGGCGCGCGTCGTCGACGAACCGGACGCGTTACCGCGAAAGGCGGCGCGAATATCCGTCGGCGTCTGACCGTAGCTCAAAGAGGAAAGGAGGAACGACGGAAGCGCTACGCAGCAAAAAATCGCCATGCTTAATTTGAGACTATTGCGATAGTAGTTCTTTTTCATGCTTCAGGTACTTTATGAAGTGTGGTATGTAATGGAGTTGAAGCGGACGTTCCGTCCGACAAGACCGATCAACTCGACCTTCTTTTACCAGTATAGAGGATACCCTGGGATTTTTCCTGGCATTTTCTGAAAAAAGTGGGAAAAGATCTCGCCCGCAACGCGAAAAGAAGCGCTTCGTCCGAGAAAATGCGGGCAAAAAACAAAATGAAAGTTAGGGGAAATTACGGAGGACGCAGAATCGTCAACGCGTCTACGGACGCCCTCAATGCCGTGCCGCCCCAAAGTCAACGCATTCATTCAAGACCGTCCGCACGCGCATGTACGCTCGTGCCCAATCCGCGCAAATAACCGGGAGGAACGACGTCAAAACACGCTGCTCTGAGCGTAGGAAACAAGGTCGTC